>PUOA01000121.1 GCA_003551925.1 Paracoccaceae bacterium | reverse complement strand
GGGTGGGCGACGTGCGGGGGCGCGGAGGGCGCGCGATCGACCGCCCGGCCAGTCCGGCCAGTCAGTCCGCCCGGCCAGTCAGTCCGCCCGGCCAGTCAGTCCGCACGGCCAGTCCGGCCAGTCAGTTCGGGACATCCAGCACCGCCGAGACCGGCACCAGCGCCACATCCCCCGCGCGGCCCTCGTCGAGCCACATGTCGATCCCGTCCAGCGTTTCGGCGTTGCGCGCGCTTCCCAGCACGACCACCGCGCCGCGCTGCGCGGCTTCGAACACCGCGCGGTCCAGATACCGGCGGATGGTGAACATCGATTCCCCGGCGTCGTCCAGCACCCGGAACACGCGCGCTTCGGCCAGCCCGGCGCTTTGCGCAAGTTGCGCCGCCGCGTTCAGCCCACGGTCATACGAGACCAGCGCGTGGCCGTCGCGTTCCAGCACCGGCACGATCCGCTGCGCCGTCGCGCGGTTGCCCCGGAACCCGTCCTGCGGGGGATCGAGCAGCCCCACCGCCTCGGGGACGGCCTCGAGATACGCGCCGAAGGTCACCTCGATGTCGCTGTCGGTAGCGCGCGCGGGCAGCGCCGTGGCCAGGATCAGCAGCTCCATGCCGGCCGCGCGATAGGCCCGGGCGGCGGCGGCGGCGTCGTCCTGCATCGGGTCGAGCGCGATGGTGACCGGATGCGCCAGGTCGATGAGCGCGGCGCGCACGGCGTCCGACAGGCCGTCATCGATCAGCACCAGCGCCATTCGCGGCAGGCCGTCCGGGGCGCTGACCTCGGCCGCGTGGCGGCGGAACGCGGGCAGAAGCTCGGGGGGCGCGGGCTCTCGCTCGGTGTCGGGAACAGAATCGGCCTCTGGCGCGGGATCCGAGGTGTCGGGGACGTGGCCAGGCGCGGCCTCCGCGGCTTCCGGCAGAACGATCCGCGGCAGCCGGTCGGTGCGCACGCCGTCGGCCTGGGTGAACCCCACCGACGGGCGCGGCGGGTCGGGATCCGCCGCGGGTGGCGGCTCGGCTGCGGTGCCCGCGTCCGTGTCGGCGTCCGTGTCGGCGTCCGTGTCGGTGGGTGTGTCGGTGGGCGTGTCCGCGTCGGTGGGCGTGTCCGCGTCGGTGGGCGTGTCGGGGGCTGCGTCCGCGTCCGGGGGGGCGGGCGCATCGCGGGCGGTGTCGGGTGGTTCGGGCTGCGGCGCGACCGCCGCTGCGGGGTCGCGCGGGCGGCGCGGCGGGTCGCTCAGCGCCTCCGGGTCGTGCGCGGTATCGGCCTGGGCGGGTGGCACGGCGGGGGCGTCGGGCTCCGGGGCCGCATGCGGCTGCGGGGCGTCGTCGGGGCGCGGGGCAGGGGTGGCCGGCGCGGGCACCGGTGGCGCGCTGCCCGCAGCTGGCGGGTCCAGCCGCGACAGGGCCTCGGGCGCTGGCGCGTCGCGCTGGGGCGTCGGGGCTTCGGGCGGCGCATCGGCATGGGGTGGGACCGCGTGTTCGGGCATCGGTCCCCGCGCCAGGGGGCTGCCCCCGTCCGCGGCGGTGACTGGCGCTGAATCGGGCGCTGCATCGGCCGCCGTCTCGGGCGCCGTCTCGGGCGGCACGCCAGGGTCGGGCGGCGGCGCAAGCACCGCCAGCCCCACCGCGCCCACAGCGACCGCGCCGCCACCCCAGAGCAGACCGGACAGGAACCCCTTGGCCACGCGACCCTCTTCAATCAACCCCCGCTGCCCCCTGTTTCCCACAGTTGCGCCGCGCAGGCAAACCGGATCGACCGCTTCACGCGCCCTTGACCCGGCCCGGCGGCTGGGCGCATGTAAGGGCACCACCCTCGCCGCGCGGAGCCCGAGCCCATGCTGCTCCTGATCGACAACTACGACAGCTTCACCTGGAACCTCGTGCATTACCTCGGTGAACTGGGGGCCGAAGTCGCCGTGCGCCGCAACGACGCGCTGGACGTGCAGGCGGCAATGGCGCTGCACCCTGCGGCGATCGTGCTCTCGCCCGGGCCCTGCGACCCCGACGCCGCCGGCATCTGCCTGCCGCTGGTGCTCGCCGCGGCCGAGGCGCGCGTGCCGCTGCTGGGCGTGTGCCTGGGCCACCAGAGCATCGGCCAGGCCTTCGGTGGTCGCGTGGTGCGCGCCGCCGACATCGTGCACGGCAAGCCCGGCGTGATCCACCATGACGGCACGGGCGTGTTCGCGGGCCTGCCCAGCCCGTTTTCGGCCACGCGGTATCACTCGCTGATCGTCGAGCGTGAAGGCCTGCCCGACTCCCTGCGCGTCACCGGCTGGCTGAGCGATGGCACGATCATGGGTCTTGCGCACCGCACGCTGCCCATCGAAGGCGTGCAGTTCCACCCCGAGAGCATCCGCTCCGAACACGGCCACCGGATGCTGCAGAGCTTCCTCGATCGCGCGCAGGTCCCGGCATGAGCGATGCTCTCAAGCCCCTGATCGCCGCCGCCGCCAGCCGCGCCCTGACGCGCGACGAGGCCGAGGCCGCGTTCGCAACCCTCTTCGAGGGCGAGGCCACGCCCGCGCAGATGGGCGGCTTCCTGATGGCGTTGCGCACGCGCGGCGAGACGGTGGACGAATACGCCGCCGCGGCGGCGGTGATGCGCGCGCGCTGCAACCCGGTGACGGCTCCGGCGGGGGCAATCGACATCGTCGGCACCGGGGGCGACGGCAAGGGCACGCTCAACATCTCCACCGCCACGGCCTTCGTGGTCGCGGGTGCAGGCGTGCCGGTCGCCAAGCACGGGAACCGCAACCTCAGCTCGAAATCCGGCGCGGCAGACGCGCTGGGCGCGATGGGCATCGATGTGATGGTGGGCGCAGCGGTGGTCGAGCGCGCCCTGGCGCAGGTCGGCATCGGCTTCATGATGGCGCCGATGCACCACCCGGCGATGCGCCATGTCGGCCCCGTGCGCGCCGAGCTTGGCACAAGAACGATTTTCAACATCCTCGGACCATTGACAAATCCCGCCGGGGTGAGCCGGCAGCTCACCGGCGCGTTCTCGGCCGATCTGCTGCGCCCGATGGCCGAGACGCTGCGCGCACTGGGCTCCGAGGCCGCCTGGCTGGTTCATGGCGGCGACGGCACCGACGAGCTGTCGATCTCGGCGCCGAGCCTCGTTGTCGCGCTCGACCCCGACGGCAGCCTGCGCGAGTTCACGCTCCACCCCGAAGACGCCGGCCTGCCCGTTCATCCGTTCGAGGCGATCCTCGGCGGCGCACCGGGCGAAAACGCCGCCGCGTTGCGCGCGCTTCTGGGCGGTGAACGGGGCGCCTATCGCGATGCGGTGCTGCTGAACGCCGCCGCCGCGCTGGTGCTGTCCGGGCGCGCAGGAGCGCTGACTCAAGGCGTTGAAATCGCAACGGAAAGCATCGATTCGGGCGCGGCTGCCGACAAGGTCGCAGCGCTTGCGCGCATCGCGCCCGTGAAAGGACCCGCATGACCACCATCCTCGACCGGATCAGGGACTACAAGCTTGACGAGATCGCCGCCGCGAAAGCCGCGCGCCCGCTCGCCGAGCTCGAGGCCGCCGCCGCCGCCGCCGAGCCACCGCGCGGCTTCGCCGACGCGCTGGCCGCCGCCCAGCGCCACGGCTACGGGCTGATCGCGGAAATCAAGAAAGCCAGCCCCTCCAAGGGTCTGATCCGCGAGGACTTCGACCCCCCCGCGCTTGCGCAGGCCTATGCCGAGGGCGGGGCGACCTGCCTGAGCGTGCTGACCGACGGCCCGTCCTTTCAGGGCGCGCCCGAGCACCTCACCGCCGCGCGCGCGGCCTGCGATCTGCCGGTGCTGCGCAAGGATTTTCTCTACGATCCCTGGCAGGTGGTCGAATCGCGCGCGCTCGGCGCCGATTGCATCCTGATCATCATGGCCGGTGTTTCGGACGCGCAGGCGCTCGAGCTTGAAGCGGCCGCGATCGCGCAGGGCCTCGATGTGCTGGTCGAGGTCCATGACGAGGCGGAGCTCGAGCGCGCAGCGGCGCTGAACTCGCCGCTGCTGGGGGTAAACAACCGCGATCTCAAGACCTTCGAGGTCACGCTTGCCGTGACGCGCAAGCTCGCCCGGCTGGCCCCCGCCGACCGGATGCTGGTTGCCGAAAGCGGGCTCTACACCGCCGAGGATCTGGCCGATCTCGCCCGCTTCGGGGCGCGGTGTTTCCTGATCGGCGAAAGCCTGATGCGCGCCGAGGATGTCGCCTCGGCCACGCGCCGGTTGCTGGCCAATCCGCTCACCGCCGAGTCCGGGGGGCTGTGATGTCGCGGCTGACGCATTTCGACGCCGACGGCCACGCGCACATGGTCGATGTGTCGGACAAGGCCGTGACCGCGCGCGTGGCGGTGGCCGAGGGCGCGGTGATCATGGCGCCGGAAACGCTGGCGCTGGTGGCCGAAGGGCGTGCGGCCAAGGGCGACGTGCTGGGCGTGGCGCGG
Organism: Paracoccaceae bacterium; assembly: GCA_003551925.1. Lineage (GTDB taxonomy): Bacteria > Pseudomonadota > Alphaproteobacteria > Rhodobacterales > Rhodobacteraceae > Rhabdonatronobacter. Next base: position 8,969 of record PUOA01000121.1, on the reverse strand, counting down.
CTGGCCGGGATCATGGGCGCCAAGCGCTGCGCCGATCTGATACCGCTCTGTCATCCGTTGCCGATCAGTCACGTAGCTCTCGATCTTCATGTCGACGAGGCTCTGCCCGGCGTCCGGCTGCGCGCCGAATTGCGCAGCACCGGACAGACCGGGATCGAGATGGAGGCCCTGACGGCCGTGTCGGTCGCCGGGTTGACGGTCTATGACATGCTCAAGGCCGCCGATCGCGGAATGCGCATCACCGACATCCGGATCACGCTCAAGGATGGCGGGAAATCCGGCCGGTTCGAGGCACCATGACGCCCGCTCCGTGCGCCCGGGATTGCCGATGATCGGGTTCGACGAGGCCGCCGAGCGCCTGCTTGCGCTGATCGCCCCGGTCGGCACCGAAACCGTGCCGCTCGAGGATGCCGACGGCCGGGTGCTGCGCGCGGGTGTGCGCGCGCGCCGCGACCAGCCCCCCTTCGCAACCTCGATGATGGACGGCTACGCGATCGCCGAGGCGCCGACTCCGGGCCGCGCGATGCGCGTTGTCGGTGAATCCGCGGCGGGCGCGCGCTTTGTCGGGCGGATCGAACCGGGCCAGGCGGTGCGCATCTTCACCGGCGCCCCCTTGCCCGAGGGCGCGACCCGCGTCGTCCTGCAGGAGGACGTGACGCGCGACGCGGCGATGATCCGCCTGGGCTCGCGCGTCGAAGCGGCGCCGTACACCAGGCCAAAGGGCGAGGATTTCGTCGCAGGAACAGAGGTTTCCGCGCCGCGCGTGCTGCGTCCCGTCGATCTTGCACTGTTCGCGGCGATGAACGCCGACCGTGTCACCGTGTCCCGCCGCCCGGACGTGGCGATCATTGCCACCGGCAACGAACTTGTCATGCCGGGCGCCGATCCCGGACCCGATCAGATCATCGCCTCGAACGCGCTTGCGATTGCCGCGATGGCGCGGCGGGTGGGGGCGCGCGCCCGCATCCTGCCCATTGCACGCGACACCGAGGCCAGCCTGCGCGCCGTGTTCGCCCTGGCCGAGGGCGCCGACCTGATCGTGACCATCGGCGGCGCGTCGGTGGGCGATCATGACCTGGTCGCGCCGGTTTTCGATGCGCTCGGCGGGCGGCGCGTCTTCGACCGTGTCGCGTTGCGCCCGGGCAAGCCGACATCGGCGGGACTGCTGCGCGGAGCGGTGTTCCTGGGACTGCCGGGAAATCCCGTCTCGTCAATTGTTTGCGGTCATGTGTTCATGTTGCCCGCACTGCGTGCGCTGGCCGGGCTGCCGGCTTGGCCGTTGCCGTTTCTGACGGTGCCGCTTGCGCGCGATATCGGACCGAACGGCCCGCGGCTGCATCTGATGCGCGCGCGACTTGAGATCGTCGACGGCGCTCCGGCCATTGCTCCTTTCGTCAGCCAGGACAGTGGGTTGGTGAGCGTTCTTGCGGCGGCAGATGCGCTCTTGCGGCGCGAACCGGGCGCGCCTGCACAAGCGGCGGGGTCGATGGTTCACTACCTGCCGCTCGACGCGCGGTGCATCGGGGGCGACTGGCAGGCTTGACGGGCAGCGCGAATAAAAGTAGAACAAAGCAGGATGACAGGCAAAACACCGGCGTGAACGGGCCGGCTTTGGCGGGAGGTTGGCATGCTGACACGAAAACAGATCGAGCTGCTTGAACTGATCCACACGCGGATGCAGCAGGACGGTGTCGCGCCCTCCTTCGACGAAATGAAGGACGCGCTGAGCCTGAGGTCGAAATCGGGTATCCATCGGCTGATTTCCGCGTTGGAGGAGCGCGGCTTCATCCGCCGCCTGCCGCACCGCGCCCGCGCCATCGAGGTGCTGCGCCTCCCCGGTGCGCTTGCGGGCGGAGCCGCGGCGCGCTCCGCTTCCGTCACGCCGCTGCGGCCGACGCCGGAGCAGGGCGATGTCGGCGCGCAGGAGCCTGTGGCGACGGTGCCGGTCATGGGTCGGATCGCTGCCGGCACGCCGATCGAGGCGATCAGTTCGGTCTCGCATTCGATCGGCTTTCCGGCGTCGATGCTGTCCGGCAAGGCCGATCATTTCGCGCTCGAGGTGCAGGGCGAGTCGATGATCGACCTCGGGATCAATGACGGGGACATCGTCATCATCCGCCGCCAGGACACGGCCGAAAATGGCGATGTCGTCGTCGCCCTTGTGGACGGGCACGAGGCCACGCTCAAGAAATTCCGCCGGTCGGCGGGCAGGATCGCGCTGGAGGCGGCAAACCCCGCTTTCGAGACGCGGATCCTGCGCGATGACCGGGTCGAGGTGCAGGGACGGCTCGTGGGCCTGATCCGCAGCTATTGACTTTCCTGTCCGGCGCGTGCTCCGTCGGCGCAGCGGAGGCGCCGGGAGCGCGCGCGTCGCAATCGTTGGCCTGAGGGTCCGCAACGCGGCGTTGACCTTGACGACATCGGGAGCGGTTTGCGTGGTGCGGCCCATGATCGGCATCGGAATCGCCTGCGCGGTCGGGGCGTCGGTCGGGTTCACCGTCAACGACACGGCGGTCAAGCTGTTGTCCGGGGGGTATGCGCTGCACCAGGTGGTGCTGATCCGCGCGGCGATCGCCTGCACGCTGATCACGCTGGTGGTGATGCCCCTGTTCGGCGGCTGGCATCATCTGCGCTCGCGGCATCTGGGACAGCATGCGGTGCGCGGGGGCCTGCTGGTGTTTGCGAACATGTGCTTTTTCCTGTCGCTGTCGGTGATGCCGATCGCCGAGGCGACGGCGATCTATTTCGCCGGGCCGTTGATCGTGGCGCTGTTTTCGGTGGTGTTCCTGGGGGAACGGGTGGGGCCGCGCCGCTGGGCGGCGATCGCCGTCGGCCTGGTGGGGGTGATGGTAATCATCCGCCCGGGGTCCGAGGTCTTCGCGCCGGTTGCCTTGCTGCCGCTGCTTGCGGCGACGGGCTATGCGGGGATGAACATCATGACGCGCCGGATGCGCGTGACCGAAAGCGCGCTCACCCTGGCTTTCTACGTGCAGATCATGTTCATTTCGGTCTCCACCATGTTCGGGCTCGCGCTTGGGCACGGGCAGTTCGATCCCGGGGACGGGGGCGCGCTGTCCTTCCTCACGCGCGGGTGGGTCTGGCCCGCGCTGGGGGATTGGGCGATCTTCGGGCTTGCGGGGGTGGCAAGCACGATGGGCGGTCTGCTGATCGCGCAGGCCTACCGCGCGTGCGAAGCCGCGTTGGTGGCGCCGCTGGAATACGCTGCGTTGCCGCTTGCCATCCTGTCGGGGCTGCTGGTGTTCGGCGACCGGCCCGATGCGCTGGCCTGGGCGGGAATGGCGTTGATCCTTGGCGCCGGGCTGTTCATGGCATGGCGCGAGACGCGCGCCGCTTGAGCCCGACTGCGCCCCGCGCTACCCATGGCGCATGGAGGAGCGCATGACCAACCCGTTGCACGACGCATTGATCGCACCCCTTGCCGGGCAGGACCGGGTTCTGATCCACCGGCCCGGTCGGTCGGCGGTCACGGCCGCGCAGTTCCATCAGTGCGTTCTGGCATCGGCGGGCGCGCTGCGCGGCCTGGGGGTGCAGCCCGGCGATCGGGTGGCGATCCAGGTCGAGAAGAGCACGGACGCGCTGGCATTGATCTTCGGCGCGGTCGCTGCGGGGGCGGTGTTCGTGCCGCTCAACCCCGCCTATACCGCTGACGAGGTTGCGTATTTCCTCGGCGACTCCGGCGCACGGCTGCTGGTTGCCGACCCTGTGCGAAGCGATGAGCTGGCCCCGGTGGCGGCGGCCGCGGGTGCGCGGCTCGAAACGCTGGGCGCCGACGGGCAGGGCACGCTGCCGCGCGCCGCGGCGGCGCCGGCGACCGACGCCGTCCCCCGCGCGTCGGGGGACCTGGCGGCGCTGCTTTATACCTCGGGGACGACGGGGCGGTCCAAGGGCGCGATGCTGACCCATGACAACCTGCTGTCGAACGCCGAGACGCTGGCGCAGGCATGGCGCTTCGGTCCCGGCGACGTGCTGCTGCATGCGCTGCCGATCTTTCACACCCACGGGCTGTTCGTGGCCACCAACACGGTGCTGATCTCGGGCGGGTCGATGATCGTGCTGCCGCGCTTCGACGTGGGGGCGGTGCTGGACGCGCTGCCGCGGGCGACGGTGATGATGGGGGTGCCGACCTTCTACACGCGGCTGTTGGCGGATGCGCGGCTGACGCGCGACGCCGTCGCGCATATGCGGCTCTTCACCTCGGGCTCGGCGCCGCTGCTGGCCGAGACGCATGACGCCTTCGCCGCGCGCACCGGGCACATGATCCTGGAACGCTACGGGATGACCGAGACCAACATGAGCACCTCGAACCCCTATGACGGCGCGCGGCGTGCGGGGACCGTGGGGCCGCCGCTGCCGGGGGTGGAGGTCGCGATCACCGACCCCGACACCGGCGCGCCGCTGCCCGACGGCGCGACCGGGATGATCGAGGTGCGCGGGCGCAACGTGTTCGCGGGCTACTGGAAGATGCCCGACAAGACCGCCGCCGAGCTGCGCGAGAGCGGCTTCTTCATCACCGGCGATCTGGGTCTGGTCGACGCGGACGGCTATCTGCACATCGTCGGGCGGGCGAAGGATCTGATCATCTCGGGCGGGTTCAACGTCTACCCGCGCGAGGTCGAGGCGCTGCTGGACGAGGCCGAGGCCGTCGCCGAATCGGCGGTGATCGGCGTGCCGCACCCCGATTTCGGCGAGGCGGTGCTGGCGGTGATCGTTCCCGCGCCGGGGACCACGCCGGACCCGGCGGCGCTTGCCGGCTTGCTGGCGGGCCGGATCGCGCGCTACAAGGCGCCCAAGGGCTTCGAGATCGTCGACGCGCTGCCGCGCAACGCCATGGGCAAGGTGCAGAAGGCCGCGCTGCGCGCGCGCTACGCCCACAGTTTCACCTCGGGAGAGACCGCATGACCACCGCAACCACCGTGACCATCGACTCCCCCGGCGGTCCCGAGGCGCTGCGCCTTGTCACCCATGAGGTCGGCGAGCCCGGCGCGGGCGAGCTGCGCATCCGCCAGCACGCCTGCGGGCTGAACTACATCGACGTCTACCAGCGCAGCGGGCTCTACAAGCTGGAGCTGCCGCACGCGCTGGGGATGGAGGCTGCGGGCATTGTGGAAGCCGTGGGCGCGGGCGTCACCCATGTCAAGCCGGGCGACCGGGTGGCCTATGCCTCGGCCCCGCCGGGCGCCTATGCCGATCTGCGGGTGATGAAGGCCGCGCAGGTCTGCCCGCTGCCCGATGCGATCTCGTTCGACGAGGGCGCGGCGATGATGCTGCAGGGGCTCACGGTGAACTACCTGTTCCATCGCACCGTGCCGATCAAGGCCGGCGACACGGTGCTGTTCCACGCCGCCGCCGGGGGCGTGGGGCTGATCGCGTGCCAATGGGCGCGCGCGCTGGGGGTCACGCTGATCGCCACCGCCGGGACGGATGCGAAATGCGCGCTGGCGCTGGAGCACGGCGCGGCGCATGCGATCAATTACACCACCGAGGATTTCGCCGCCCGCGTGCGCGCGCTGACCGACGGGCGCGGGGTCGATGTGGTGATGGATTCGGTCGGCCGCGCCACGTTCGAAGGCTCGCTCGATGCGCTGCGCCCGCTGGGGATGATGATCAGCTACGGCAACGCCTCGGGGCCGGTGCCGCCGGTCGATCTGGCCATGCTGGCGGCGAAGGGGTCGCTGCAGATCACCCGCCCGTCGCTGTTCACCCACATCGCCGACCACGCCACCTGTCAGGCGATGGCCGCCGAGCTGTTCGACATGGTCGGCTCGGGCAAGGTCAGCATCCGTATCGGCCAGCGCTACCGGCTTTCGGAGGTCGCCGAGGCGCACCGTGCGCTCGAAGCCCGCGCGACCACCGGCGCCACGATCCTGATCCCCTGACCTGACCCCCAAAGCCGCGCCGACGGCCACATCATCGCGATATCTCTGCCGGAGCCCCCTCGCATGTCCCTGATCGCCAACCACCCGCCCACCGCCGAGCTGCAGGCGCTCGATGCCGCGCACCACATGCACCCCTTCACCGCCAATGCGGCGCTCGCCGAAAAGGGGGCGCGCGTGATCGTGCGGGCCGAGGGCGTGCGGCTGACCGACAGCGACGGGGTCGAGCTTCTGGACGGCATGTCGGGGCTGTGGTGCGTCAACATCGGGTATGGGCGCGCGGAACTCGCCGACGCCGCCGCGCGGCAGATGCGCGAGCTGCCCTATTACAACGCGTTTTTCCAGACCAGCCATGTGCCCGCGATCTCGCTGGCGGCGAAGCTGGCCGAGCTGGCGCCGGGGGATCTGAACCACGTCTTCTTCGCCTCGGGCGGGTCCGAGGCGAACGACACCAATATCCGCATGGTCCGCCACTACTGGGCGCGCAAGGGCCAGCCCGAGAAGCGCGTGATCATCGCGCGGCGCAACGCCTATCACGGCAGCTCGATGGGCAGCGCGAGCCTGGGCGGGATGGCGGCGATGCACGCGCAGGGGGGCCTCCCGATCCCCGATATCGAGCACATCGCCCAGCCCAACTGGTTCGCCGAAGGCGGCGACATGACCCCCGAGGAATTCGGCATCGCCTGCGCGCGCGAACTGGAAGCGAGAATCGCCGAGCTGGGCGCGCACCGCGTCGCCGCCTTCATCGCCGAACCGGTGCAGGGCGCGGGCGGGGTGATCGTGCCGCCCGAAAGCTACTGGCCCGAGATCAAGCGCATCTGCGCCGCGCATGACATTTTGCTGATCGCGGACGAGGTGATCACCGGCTTCGGGCGCACCGGGCACTGGTTCGGGTCGCAATCCTATGGCATCCAGCCGCACATCATGACCATCGCCAAGGGGCTGAGCTCGGGCTACGCGCCCATTGGCGGCTCGATCGTCTGCGACGAGGTGGCCGAGGTCATCGGCGGCGACGAGTTCAACCACGGCTACACCTATTCCGGCCACCCGGTCGCCGCGGCGGTGGCGCTGGAGAACCTGCGCATCCTTCAGGAGGAAGGCGTCGTCGAGCGCGTGCGCACGCACACCGCGCCCTATCTGGCGCAGGTCTGGGCGGGGCTGACCGACCACCCGCTGGTGGGCGAGGCGGTGCAGCGCGGGCTCATGGCCTCGATCGCGCTGACCCCGGACAAGGCGCGCCGCGCGGCCTTTGCGGCCGAGCCCGGAACGGTGGGGCTGATCTGCCGCGAGCGGTGCTTTGCCAACAACCTGGTGATGCGCCATGTCGGCGACCGGATGGTCATTGCGCCGCCGCTGGTGATCTCGACCAGCGATCTGGACGTGCTGATCGCGCGCGCCCGCGTGGCGCTGGACGAGACGCTCGAGATCGCCACCCGCGAGGGGCTGATGCGCGCCGCGGCCTGATCAACGCGCGCGCTTCAGGCGATAGACACCCTCGGGCAGGTCCAGCGCGGCGGCGAGGTCGCGCAGTTGCGCCATCGACAGGGTGATCTTGACACCCTCGTCGCGGCGCGGGTCATACTGGTCGACGGTCACGCAGTCCTCGAACGCGGTCAGGATCACGTCTTCCTGCAGCGGCGCGGTGCGGTCGGTGCCTTCGTCCACAAGGGTGATGACGGTGGCGTCGAAATCGTGCTCGATGGTGAACATGCGCGGCAGCCTAGCGCGGATCGGCGGCGGCGGGAAGCGCCGATGCGCGGGGGCCTTTCCATGCGCGCGGGCCTCGCCTATACCGACGCCCGCACCCGCCACCCGGAGCCGACACCATGCGCACAGCGACCGTTACCCGCCGCACCTCGGAAACCGATGTCACCGTGACCGTGGCGCTCGACGGCACCGGGGTCAGCGACTGCCGCACCGGGGTCGGGTTCTTCGACCACATGCTCGACCAGCTGGCGCGGCATTCGTGCATCGACATCACGGTGCGGGCGAGCGGCGATCGGCACATCGACGACCACCACACGGTCGAGGATTGCGGCATCGCGCTGGGCCAGGCGCTGGCGCAGGCGCTCGGCGACAAGCGCGGCATCCGGCGTTATGGCGACTGCGTGCTGGCGATGGATGACGCGCAGGTGGCCTGCGCGCTGGATCTGTCGGGGCGGCCCTATCTGATCTGCGCGCTGGCGTTTCCCAAGGCGAAGATCGGCGCGTTCGATACCGAACTGGTGCGCGAGTTCCTGCAGGCGCTGTCCACGCATGGCGGGATCACGCTGCATGTCGACCAGCGCCACGGCATCAACAGCCACCACATCGCCGAGGCCGCGTTCAAGGCGCTCGCCCGCGCGCTGCGCGCCGCGGTCGAGCCCGACCCGCGCAAGGCCGACGCGATCCCGTCCACCAAGGGGGCGCTGTAGGGCGATGCGCACGGTTCTGGTGGATTACGACAGCGGCAACCTGCATTCGGCGCAAAAGGCGTTCGAGCGCATGTCGGCCGAGGTCGGCGGCGGCGAGGTGCTGGTCACCGCCGATGCGGATGTGGTGGCGCGCGCCGACCGCATCGTGCTGCCCGGCGACGGGGCGTTCCCGGCCTGCCGCGCGGCGCTCGATGCGGTGCCGGGGATGGTCGAGGCGCTGAGCGATGCGGTCACCCGCCGCGCCGTGCCGTTCATGGGCATCTGCGTCGGCATGCAGATGCTTGCCACCACCGGGCGGGAATACCGCGATGTTGCGGGGCTGGGCTGGATCGGTGGTGCGGTCGAACGGATCACCCCCGCCGACCCGGCGCTCAAGGTGCCCCATATGGGCTGGAACGATCTGGTGGTGGATCGCGCGCACCCGGTGCTGGAGGGGGTGGTGACGGGCGATCACGCGTATTTCGTGCATTCCTACCAGTTCCGACATGCGGACCCGGCGGACCTGCTGGCGCATGTCGACTATGGCGGCGCGGTGACGGCGGTGGTGGGGCGCGGCACCATCGTCGGCACGCAGTTCCACCCCGAAAAGAGCCAGGCGACCGGGCTGCGCATCATCCGCAACTTCCTGACCTGGCGCCCCTGACGTCCGCTGCCCGCCCCC
>PUOA01000225.1 GCA_003551925.1 Paracoccaceae bacterium | reverse complement strand
CTCCGCGTTAATCTCTTCTCAACCCTCTGCCGAACGGCCCCGGAAAACGGCTCCTAAAGCATCCCCGGCAGCACCTGATCGGGCGGGCGGTGGCCGTCGGCGAAAGTCTTGATGTTTAGGATCACCTTCTCGCCCATCTCAATGCGCCCCTCCAGCGTCGCCGAGCCCATATGCGGCAACAGCACCACATTGGGCAACTCGCGCAGGCGCGGGTTGATCTCGGCGCCGCGCTCGAACACGTCAAGCCCGGCGCCCGCCAGATCACCCGCGCGCAGCGCACGGGTCAGCGCGTTCTCGTCGATGACCTCGCCGCGCGAGGTGTTCACTATTACCGCCGAGGGTTTCATCAGTTTCAGCCGCCGTGCATTGATCAGGTGGAAGGTCGAAGGCGTGTGCGGGCAGTTGATCGACAGCATGTCGACCCGCGCCACCATCTGATCGAGGCTTTCCCAGAAGGTGGCCTCAAGCGGGGCCTCGATATCGGGGTGCAGGCGACGGCGGTTGTGGTAATGGATCTGCATGCCAAAGGCCTGCGCGCGCCGCGCCACCGCCTGCCCGATCCGGCCCATGCCCAGAATGCCCAGCCGTTTGCCGCCAATGCGGCTGCCCAGATGCGTCATCGGCGCCCAGCCGCGCCAGGTGCCGGCCTGCATCTCGGCCAGGCCTGCGGGAATGCGCCGCGTCACCGCCAGCATCAGCGCGATGGCCATGTCGGCGGTATCATCGGTGACCACGCCGGGCGTGTTCGACACCAGCACCCCGCGCTGGCGCGCCGAATGAACATCGACATGGTCGATCCCGGCGCCGTAATTTGCGATCAGCTTGAGCCGCTCGCCGGCCTGGCCCAGCATGGTGGCGTCGATATGGTCGGTCAACGTGGGCACCAGCACATCGGCCCTGCGCATCGCCGCCACCAGTTCCTCGCGGCTCATCGGGCGGTCGTCTTCGTTGAGCTCGGTGTCGAACAGCTCCTTCAGACGGGTTTCCACCGGGTCGGGCAGGCGTCGCGTGACGACAACACTGAGGCGGTTTGCTGGCATCGGCACTCCTCGGGGCTTTCCAATCGGCTCTGACGCTGGCAAACTGACCGATAGTCAGACGAGGCACAAGGACCCTCGCAGCCAAGGCGCAAGAAAATGACTCAAGAAAGGGTCAAGGGCGCCTGATTATTTCGGCAAGGGCCGGAAATGGCGCGAGGTGACAGGCGCAGGAGCAGGGCGCATGGACATGGTTGTTTCAAGGATGGTGCTGGCCGGCGCCTTGGCGGCGCTGGCGCTGGCGATTCACCCCACGCCGGCGGTCGCGCAGGCGGTGCCGGCGGCACTGGCCGAAACCGAGGCACCGCGCGGGCCTTCGACCGGCCTGCCGTTGCCGCGCTTCGTGTCGCTGGGCACGAGCGAGGGGCGCGCGCGGCGCGGGCCCAATCGCGGACATCGCGTCGACTGGCTGTTCACCCGCCGCGACATGCCCCTTCGCGTGACTGCCGAATTCGAGCATTGGCGCCGCGTTGAGGATGCCGAGGGCCAGGGCGGCTGGATGCACTATTCGCTGCTATCGGGCGTGCGCACGGCGCTGGTAACGGAGGACATGACGGTGATGCGCCGCCAGCCCCGGGAAGCATCGGTTGAGGTCGCGCTGCTGGAGCGCGGCGTGATCGCGCGCATCCTCGCTTGCGAGGATGAGTGGTGCCGGCTGCGGGTCGACCGCTGGCGCGGCTGGGTGCCGCGCGCGGCGCTCTGGGGCGTCGAGGCGCATGAGAGGCTGAACTGACGCAGCGCCAAGGCGCCATGGCTTGGCAGCACGCACGCGCTTGCTTATCCTGCCCCATGCTGCATGAAGGTGTGGCGCATGGGGGGGGAACGCACGCAGCATGCTGGCCGAAGCCAATGAAAAGCTGACCCGGGCCGGGCTGAACCTGATCCAGCAGGCGTTGTCGATCTTTGACAGCGATCTGCGGCTGGCGGTGTGCAACCAACGCTATCAGGAAATGTTCGGCCTGCCCGACCGGCTGGTCACCCCCGGCGCCAGTTTCGAGGACACGATCCGCTTTCTGGTCGGCAAGGGCGAATATGGTCCACAGGCCGACCCCGACGCTGCCGTGCGCATGCGCGTGGACATGGCGCGCGCGTTCGAGCCGCATTACATGGAGCGCCAGCGCGCCAATGGCCGCTGGATCAGTGTCGAAGGGGCGCCGCTGCCGCAGGGCGGCTGGGTGACGGTCTATACCGACATCACCGAGATCAGGCTGCAGGAACAGCTTCTGCGCGCGCGCTCCGAGGAACTCTCGGGACAGCTTTTCGCCCATGCCGAGCGGCTCAGCCTGGCCAATCGTGAGCTGGCGGCGACGAACAAGGCCCTGGAAGAGGCCAAGCGCGAGATCACCGAGATCGAAGCGCGCACAAGGCTGACCACCGAGATGATGCCGGCGCATATCGCGCATGTCGATCGTGATCTGGTTTATACCTATTCCAACCGGCGGCTGTCATCGATCATGCCCGGCGTGCCCGGCGATATGATCGGGCTGCATGCCGCGCAGGCGCTGGGCACGACCTTCGAGCGAATCCACCCGCATATGCAGCGCGCGCTTAACGGCGAACCGGCGGTCTGCGAGATCACGCATGAGGAAAGCGGGCGACGCATTCGCGTGGCACTGACCCCCGATCCGGGGGTCGCCGACGCCTCGGGCCAGCGCCAGGGCGGTGGCATCTACATCCTGTCAACCGACATAACCGAGGAAACCCAGGCCCGCGCCGCGCTCATGCAAACGCGCAAGCGCGAACTGGCGGCGCAGCTGACCTCGGGGCTGGCGCATGATTTCGCCAATCTGCTGACCATCATCATGGGACTGCAGGAAAAACTTCAACGCCTGCCTGACCTGTCCGAAGAGGGGCGCGATCTGGTGCGCGCCACGCTGGGCGCGGCGCGGCGCGGTGGCACGCTGCTGGGCCGGATCGGTGCCATCTCG
>PUOA01000138.1 GCA_003551925.1 Paracoccaceae bacterium | reverse complement strand
GGCGCGGGCTGTTCGCCGATACGTTCGACAATTTCGTCGATCCGCCCACAGATCGCGCGATCCTCCGGCGTGCCGAACACGGCGACCTGGCGCGCCCGCTCTTCGGGCGTCGGTGGCGGCGTTTTCGTATCCTCGAGCCGCCGGACGCTGTCCTGCACGCGCTGCAGCCGGTCGAGTGACCGTTCCAGCCGCGCTTCCGCGGCGCGGCGCAGCGCGCTCCGCGTGGGCTCCTCTCCCCGTCCCAGACGGTCGTCGAGCGTGCGGCGCACGAGGCCCGGTTCCGCGGTCTCCGCGTCGCGGATCAGCCGGGCGTCGTGGATCTGGTCGCGGCGCAGCCCGAGATCGGCGCTCGAAGCAGTGTTGTGGTCTTCAACACTGCTCCTGTCGCCACCATTGCGTTTGACTTCGCCGCGCGCCTGCGCCGCGTCATACTCATCAGCGAGACGGCGTTTCGCTGCCGCCTCGATCTCGAGCGCGTCCGCCTGTGCGCGGTGTGCCGCGGCGATCAGATCGTCATGCGCCGACTTGGCACTCTTCAATCGTGCGGCACGCCGGGCCACGTCGTAAGCCAGCCCGGCGGCCTCGCGCGCGTTGAGCACCTCTGCCGCCGTCCTGGCGCCCGACAACATGTTGGTGGCGCGATCGATCAGGCCGGGAAGATCCGGCGCGGGGTCGGGCATATGAGCCAGCGCGGTCATTGCGCTGCCTCGTTCGGCTCGATCGAAACCTTGAGCGTGCCGGTCTTGACCGTGCGCGCAGGCTCGAAGCCCTGCCGGATCGCCTGCGGCCAGGCCGCGTATTTGCGCTCCGGCACCCTGATCGCGATGTCGACATACTGCGCAGGGTCGTCGCCGGCGGCGCGGATGCGCTCGACCATCGCGGCGAGCTGCGGCTGGTCCCATTCGACGCGCTTCGGCAGGTCCGCGACCACCGTGAAATCGCCATCGTCGAACCGGGTCGTGCCGGTATCCTTGCCTGCGGCGCGCCGCTCCTCGGCGGCGCGGGTCGCGTAGCGGACGGTGAGCGCGGCATCGAGCCGCGCCTTGGCGGCTTTTGCCCGCGCGAGGTTTTCGTTGGTCTCGCGCTGCAAGATGGCGAGGAGTTCGACGGGCAGCTGCGCAACCTCGCTCTCCTCGATGCCGGGCAGGTCCTCCGGCGCGGGTGTATTCTCGGGATAGGGCATGAACGGGTCTCCGTGATCGGCGAAGGGGGACTGGATGGGTGAGGTCACGCCGCGTGCTCCTCGAGCAGCAGCGCCGACAGCGAGGCGGCGGCGTGCCTGGGCTTCGGGCGCGCGATGGCGATGTAGGCGAAGCGGTCGGGGCCCTCGCGCTCCTGCACGAGGTGGACGAGCCCCTGCTCGGCGGCCCAGAAGGCGCGCCCGGCCAATCTTGCGAGCTCGCCGCGCGCCGTGTCGCCTAGCGTGCTGAACAGCGGATAGGTGTCGAGCGCGAGATAGCCGCGGTGATATTCCAGCCGGTCGCCGGGAGGGGCCTGCGCAACCCAGGCGCAGAACTCGATCTCGGTCAGCGGTCCGCTGGCGCGAACGGTGGTGATGGGGGTGGTTTGCATGAACACGATCTCCTCCTCTCGCCTCTACTCACGGGGTTCCGAAACCGTCCCAGAGGGGCGCGGGGCACCGGCAGGGCTGGGAGACCAAAGCTCTGCAAGAACGCGTGCAAACTGATGTTGCTTTGTGGAATAGACCGCCAGGAGCGGTGAGCCGTCCGAATGCGCTCCGGCATCCTCAACCTGAAAAGCTTCATTGAGCCTGAGCAGCTGCGGCAGTTCCCATGGGCGGTAGAACCCAGGAATGCGCATCAATTCTGTCGTCGGTTCATCATCTTGCATGATCCGTCCTCGTTTCTGATGCACCCCGATCGCGGGCTGCTTATTGTTGAAAAGCCACCCGCGAGGCCTGTACGGGACACGGGGGTCAGATTTTTTCTTGAAGAGCTTCACGAAGGCGCCGGATCGCCCGCTGGTAGCGTTTGCGGGCGGCCGCCTCGGTCAGGCCGAGTTCAGCCCCGGCCTCGATCTGCGAGTAACCCTCGATCGCCACGCGGATCACCAGCAACGCATCCGCGCCGAGCAACTTACCCAGGTCGTTCTGCAGGTGACCATCTTCTGTCGCGGGCTGACGCCCCACCTGATCAGCGGGCACGTCGTCGGGCTCGATGACGCTGGTCAGACGTTCGCGAGCTGCTTCGCGCTGGCGCGTGCGGATCATGTCACGCGCGACGTTCCGCAGGACGGTGGCGGCGATCCAGTTGACCCGGCCGAGGTCCAGGCCGCGGACCGCATCGGTGGTGCGTGCCAGCACATCAGACGCGACATCGTCGGGGGAACCGATCTTGCGCCAGATTGACCGGCGCCGCACAGCGTCGAGGCCGGGCCAGAGCGCCAGCAACAGGAGCGTCAGCGCGCAGTCGGAGGCGGGCCCGTCGCCTTGTGCCGACACGACCAGCGCTGCGAGAATCAGGTTTTTCGGGGCCGGATCGGCGGTCCTGCGGTGCAGCCTGTCCAGCACGGCCGCCGGATCACTGAAGGGTGCGATATCGGCCTGCGCACGTCGGATGGCGTCGAAACTGCGTTGAAAGCGAAGGGTTGATGAAGACTGCATGAGGTGATCACGGATCTCGTGCCACGCGAGAGACATCGGACGCCTGCCTTGCGGCCAGGCGTCCAGCGCCTTCTCGTGGCCAGGTCAGGACGTCGCGCGTCTCTGCGGTTTCAGGGGGTTGGGTGAATGCGCGCGTCAGCGAGCAGGGCGATCGGCGCGGTTTAGCGTGCCGCAGCCGCGGCAGGTCGCCACGACGGGAAAGCCCACGAAATACTCGTGCCCGCGCGCAAAGCGCAGGTGCATCAGGTCGTCCCGGCACACACCGAGAAGCTTGTCACAGCGCGTGCAGCGCCACTCAGGGTTGGAGGTGGCAGGATTGGTCTTCGCGGCGCCGGCCCAGCTCGTCATGGCTGTCTGG
>PUOA01000308.1 GCA_003551925.1 Paracoccaceae bacterium | reverse complement strand
CTGGCGGAACGCGGCCGAGATCACCAGCGGCCAGCGCTTGCCGCTTTCGGGCGCGGCCCCCGAGCAACTGACCGGGTCGCACAGCGCATAGGTGCAGCCGTCGCCGGGGGCGGTGACGTCGAGCCAGAAGAGCTCGGGCGCGTCGCGTGTCTCGGCCATCGGAAACAGTCCCATCCGATAGGCGCGCAGCACAAGCGCCGGGGTGATCTCGGGCTCAGCCATCGGCCACGGGCGCCCTGGTGGCGCGCGGCACGCGCGGCACCGCGCCGGGCGCCCCCTCGATGGGGGCGGCCGGCGCTCCCTCCGGCCCCGCCCCTCCGCTCACCGGGGCAGGGCGGCCACGGCGGCCTCGAAGGCGCGGCCGCGAGCCTCGAAATCGGGGAACTGGTCGAAGCTCGCCGCCGCCGGAGCCAGCAGCACCACCTCGCCGGGCGCGGCGTCGGCCGCCGCCTGCGCAACCGCCGCCTCCAGCGTGCCGCACAGCGCGTGCGGCGTGTCGCCGAGCTGGCGCGCGAAACCCTCGGCCGCCTCGCCGATCAGATAGGCCTTGACCACCGTGCCCAGCAGCGGCCCAAGCGCGGCGATCCCGCCGTCCTTCGCGCGCCCGCCCGCGATCCAGCGGATGCGCCCGAAGGCGCGCAGCGCATGCGCCGCGGCGTCGGCGTTGGTGGCCTTGGAATCGTTGACGAATCGCACCCCGCCGATCTCGGCCACCTGCTGACCGCGATGCGGCAGGCCGGCAAAGCTTGCCAGCGCGTCGGCGATCAGCTGCGGCGCCAGCCCCAGCGTGCGCGCCACGCTCCACGCCGCGCAGGCGTTCTGGTGGTTGTGCGCCCCCGGCAGCCCCGCCAGACCCCGCAGATCGACCGAGGCCACCTGCCGCCCCTTGCGGTATTCGGCCAGAAACCCCTTGCGCGCGAACACGTTCCAGCCCGGCCCCGCCAGCTTTCGCGCGGCCGAGACGCGGATCACGCGCATGTCCTCGGGCGCCATGGCCAGTTGCCCGGCCAGAAAGCGCCCCTCGGGCTCGTCCACGCCGATCACCGCGCGGTCCGGCCCGCCTTCGGCGAACAGGCGCCGCTTGGCCGCGAAATAACCGCCACGCCCGCCGTGGCGGTCCAGATGATCGTCCGAGAGGTTGGTGAACACGGCGATGTCGGGGGTCAGCGCGCGCGCAAGCTCGGTCTGGTAGCTCGACAGCTCCAGCACCACCACCTCGCCGTCGCCCGGCGGATCGATGCTCAGCGCCGCACGGCCGATATTGCCGGCGATCTGGCAGGGCTTTCCCGCCGCGGTCAGGATATGCTGGATCAGCGCCGTGGTGGTGGATTTGCCGTTCGACCCGGTGACCGCCACCACCCGCGGCGGCGTGTCGAATTCCATGTTGGACGGCGTGGCGATGCTGCGGAAGAACAGCCCGATATCGTTGTCCACCGGCACGCCGGCGGCGGTCGCCGCCGCAATCGCCGGGTGCGGCGCCGGATAGAGATGCGCGATCCCGGGCGAGCTCACCAGAAGCGCCACCCCCGCCCAGTCGAGCCGCGCCGGATCGGCGAGCGTCAGCCCCTCGGCCTCGGCCACCGCGCGGGCCGACGGCGTGTCGTCCCAGCCCAGCACCTCGGCCCCGCCGGCGGAAAGCGCGGCGCAGGTCGCGCGCCCCGACCGTCCCAGCCCCAGCACCGCGATGCGCTGTCCCTCGACGCCTTGCACCGGGATCATGCGCGCGCCTCAGTAGCCAATCGCACAGCCGTCCTTGCGCGGGTCCGATGCGGCCTCGAGCACGCCGCTGTCATGCATCCAGATCGCCTGCGCGCCGCCGATCGGATCGGCCGCGCGCTCCACCCGGTGCCCGCGCTCGGCCAGCGCGGACAGCGTGGCGTCGGGGTAGGGGGTCTCCATCCGCAGCACGCCGTCTTCGGGAAACGCGCGCGGCGCGTCCAGCGCGCCCTGCACATCCATCCCGTAGTCCAGCAGGTTGGTCACCACATGCGCGTGCCCGCAGGCCTGATACGGCCCCCCCATCACCCCGAACGGCATGACCACGCGGCCTTCGTGGCGCAGCATGGCGGGGATGATGGTGTGCAGCGGCCGCTTGCCGGGGGCAAGCTCGTTGGGGTGTCCGCGCTCGAGCGTGAAGCCCGCGCCGCGGCTGTGCAGCAAGAGCCCGAAGCGGTCCGATGCGATCCCGGTGCCGAAGCCCGTGTAGATCGAATAGATGAACGACACCGCCATCCGGTCGCGGTCCACCACGGTCAGATACACGGTGTCGCGGTGCACGGTCTCGGACACCGCCGCCGGGTCGGGCAGGGCGCGCGCGGGCTCGATCAGCGCCGCCAGCTTCGCCGCCGTTTCGGGCGCGAGCATATGCTCCAGCCGGGTGCAGTGCTCGGCGTCGGCGATGAAGCGGTTGCGCGCGTCGTAGCCCAGCTTGGTGGCCTCGGCCTCCAGATGCGCGCGTTCGGGGCCCAGCGGATCGAGCGCGGCCAGATCGAAATGCGACAGGATGTTGAGGATCAGGTTCGCCGTCGCCCCCTGGCCGTTGGGGGCGTGCTCGACCAGCTCGAACCCGTTGTAAAGGCTCGAGATCGGGTCGGTCCAGTCGCAGGCGACGGCGGCGAAATCCTCGGCCGTGTGCCAGCCGCCCGCGGCGCGCAGCGTCGCGACCATGTCCTGCGCGACCTCGCCCTCGTAGAAGCCCGCACGCCCCTCGCGGACGATTCGGCGCAGCACCTCGGCCTGGCCGGGGGCGCGGAAGCGCGTGCCCACGGCGGGGGCCTTGCCGGCGCTCAGGTAATGGTCGCGCGCCGCGCCGCGCAGGGCATCGGTCAGCCCCGCCCAGTCGCGCGCCACGCGCGGCGCCACGGGGATGCCGTCCTCGGCGTAGCGGATCGCGGGGGCGAAGACCTGATCGAGCCCCAGCCGTCCCCACTCCGCCGACAGCCGGCAGAACGCGTCGACCGCGCCGGGGATGGTCACCGCTTCGGGCGCGTCGGTGGGCACCG
>PUOA01000261.1 GCA_003551925.1 Paracoccaceae bacterium | reverse complement strand
CGCCCGCCGCGAAGGCGCGCGCGGCGCAGTCGGGTCTTGATCTCGCCGGGGTGACAGGCTCCGGCCCTGGCGGGGCGGTGCTGCTGGCGGATGTCGACGCGCATCTGCGCAGCGCCGCGGCGCATGCGCCATCGCCGCAGCAGCCCGGCGCCGCGCCCGCCGTCAAGGGCAAGCCCGGGCTCGACATGGCCGAGATGCGCCGCGCCATCGCCGCCGCCATGTCCCGCGCCAAGCGCGACATTCCGCATTATTACCTGTCGCACCGGATCGACCTGCAGGCGGCGCAGGACTGGCTGACCCGCACCAACGCCGAACGCCCACCCGACCGGCGCCTGCTGATGGGCGCGGTGTTGATCCATGCCACGGTGCGGGCGCTGGCCCGGGCACCGGAACTCAATGGTCGCTTCGAGGGCGGCGACTACGCCGCGTCGGACGCGGTCAATTGCGGCATGGCGATTGCCTTGCGCGGTGGCGGGCTGATCGCGCCCGCGATCATGGATGCGCACGACCTGGACCGCGATGGCATCATGGCCGCGATGCGCGATCTGGTGCCCCGCACCCGTTCCGGTCGTCTCAGGAACAGCGAGGTGACCCGGGGCACCATCACCATTTCCAGCCTGGGCGACACCGGTGTGGATGCGCTTTACGGCGTCATCTACCCGCCCCAGGTTGCCCTTGTGGGCTTCGGCGCCCCGCGCCCCGTCGCGATGGTGCAGGACGGCGCCGTGGTGCCCCGCCTGTGCGTGACCGCCACGCTGGCCGCCGACCACCGCGTCAGCGATGGCCGCCGGGGCGCGGCATTCCTTGCCGAAATCGACCGACTGTTGCAGGAGCCAGAAGCACCATGACCCCGGATGACATTCGCGCCGCCTTCATCGAGGACCTGATCGCGGTCGCACCGGACATCGACCCGGATGCGCTGGAGGATGATGCGCACATGCAGGACGATCTGGGGCTGGATTCGATGGATTTCCTGAACCTTGTCAGCGCGCTGCACCAGCGCTTCGGGCTGCCGATCCCGGAGGCGGACTATCCCGAACTGGCCACGACGGCCCGCGCCCTGCGCTATCTGGAAAAGGCCTTGGCGGGCTGACGGATGCGCCCGGCACACGAAACAGCAACGGACCCGGCGCGCGATTGACCCCGCAAACGGGGACAGGTCAGGGGCAAGGACACCCGCCCCGTCACGGGGGAGCGCCATTGACGACGCAGCCAGTCTATCCGGACCTGAAGGGGGCTTCGGTCTTCATCACCGGCGGCGGCTCGGGCATCGGCGCTGCCCTGACCGAGGCGTTCCTGCGCCAGGGCGCGCGCGTGGCCTTCGTGCAGCGCTCGGACGCAACCGCGTTTTGCGACGACATGGAGGCCGCGACCGGGAACCGCCCGCGCTTCACCGCCTGCGACATCACCGACCCGGACGCGCTCACGGCAGCGATCGCCGAGGCAAGCGACGCGTATGGTCGGGTGCAGGTGCTGGTCAGCAACGCCGCCAACGACCAGCGCCACACGCTCGACGAGGTCACGCCCGACGTCATGGATTGGTCGCTGGCCATCAATTTCAGATGTTACCTGACCGCCATCCAGGCAGTCGCCCCGGCGATGCGCGCGGCGGGCAAGGGGGTGATCATCAACCTCACCTCGAGCACCCTTGCCGGGCTTGCCGCCGCGCGTGCCCTGATGCCGCGCTCTGCGGCCCATTCCTGAGCGGATCGTCATCCCGCGCGCAGGTGGTGCCGCGTTTCGCGCCCGCGCCGTCAGCCGCCGCCGTCGCGCGATGGCGGAAGGCCGACACCGGCACTGGTGGCCACCGGGTCGGGGCCGTCAATCAGCCGGTCGGGCCTTGCCAGCGCCGTCAGCCGGGCGCGGTCGGTGATGATGACGCGCGCGCCGATGACCTTCACGCCGTCACCCTCGAGCGTCCTGAGCGTCCGTGAGAGGTTCTCCGGCGTCATGCCGAGATACGACGCCAGCAGCCGCTTTTCGACCGGGAGCGTGTAGGATGCCACGCCCTCGGCAAGGGACGACTGGCGCAGCAGATAGGAGGCCACCCGCTCACGCGAGTTGCGCAGCTTCATCGATTTGGCGCTGCGCACCACGGACCGGTAACTCGCGGCAAGCTCGTCGATCACCGCGAGCGCGAACTCGCCGTCGCGCCGGAACATCGCCCGCACATCCGAGGCAGGGATCAGCATGATCCGCGTGCGCTCCAGCGTGCGCGCGCCCATCAGATAGGGCGCGTCGCGGATGCAGGCGGCAAGGATGAAGGTCGACACCGGCTGCACCACCGCCATGGTGCATTCCCGATCCGCCCATTGCCCGAAAAGTTCGACCGAGCCGTCAAGCACGATGTGCAGGAAATCCGCCGGGTCGCCCTGCCGGATGAGTTCGAGCCCCGGTGGAAAGGTCTGGACATAGCTGGCCGTCAGCAACGCATCGAAATGCGCCTGCGCCATGTCGCGGAAGAGGTGAAGGCGTCTGATCCGTGAATCGGTGTCTGGATGCATCGGTCTCTTGACGGGTTGGGGCGTTTGACCTGACGAAAATCAATTCGCCATCCTGAGGGTTTCAAGGCGCATGCTGCGGACGTCAAGCCCGGGACGCAGGAATTTCCACGCACGCATGACATCGCGCAAATCCGTGTCGTTTCCTTGCGCGGTCATGGCGAAGTTTGACCTGCATCAAGTTTATGGCCCCCGAGGCCGTGCGTCTGTCGCCTCGACCGGGCGTGCCGCGCGCCGCCCAGAGCCCTGGAGGCGACCATGCACGTGATGCTGGCCTATGACAATTCCCGAAACGCGCGCATCGCCCTGCATGCGGTGCGTGACCTGTTGGCGGCGCTGAAGCCGCGGCTCACGCTGATCTCGGTGGTCGAGGACGTGGGCAGCTCGACCTCGGGCGCCGATGAGCTTTTCTCGGCACAATACGAGGAACAGAAGCGCGGCACCGAGGCTGCGGCGGCCGAACTGGCCGCGGACGGGATGGAGGTTGCGGTTCTGATCGCCGAGGGCGAT
>PUOA01000335.1 GCA_003551925.1 Paracoccaceae bacterium | reverse complement strand
CATTGTCAGTCTGAAGGCATTGTCAGTCTGAAGGCATTGTCAGTCTGAAGGCATTGTCAGTCTGAAGGCATTGTCAGTATGAAGGCAGGTTATTGATCCCGAATGATAACGTTTACCCTCGGCGGTCCGGCACAGCGCGATCCGTTTCGCGACCCCTGACCAGCGTCACCGTGGCGAGGATCGGGCGCTCTTGGCCAGCCGCCATCAGGTCCATGAACGCGCCCGGGCTGCGCGGCCGGATCGGTGGTCAGGTCGCACGCGCAACTGGCAACCAGTCGGCGCGGTCTGGCCTAATCCCGAGCGACCCGCAGCCGGGTGCACAGGCCAGGGGGCCGCCGACGCGCTCTCCCATGAAGCTGGCGGCGGCGGCCCCATGGCCGGGCACCACGAAGCGCGCAGCCTGAGGACGCATGAAGGCGACAACGAGCTTGACGAACACCGATAGGGTCTCTTCCCCGTTCTTGACACTCGGCACCGACCCTTCCGGCGCAACCCTCGAATGCGGAATGCCGCGGGAGAAACCACCAGGCCAGTCAGCTCGGGGCGCGATCAACTGGTCCAAGCAGAGCGGGGGCCCGCCTGCACACATCAGGCCACCTGCTCCAGATCGTTCGTCAGTGGAGCCGGGACAGGGTCCCTGCCGGATCGGAAACGAGTCAATACATTCACAAGTTCTTCTGCGTTCTGGCGCAAGGAACTGGCAGCGGCCGTGCTTTCCTCGGCAACGGCCGCGTTCTGTTGGGTCACCTCGTCCAGTTGGGTCACGCCCGTATTGACCTCGGACAGGCCGGTGGCCTGTTCGCGGGCCGAGGCCGAAAGATCCGCCATCAGCGTTTCCACCTCACTGGCCATGGACAGGATCTCGGTCAAGCTGTCGCCGGCGCGCCCCACCAAGGCCGAGCCGGCCTTTACCTGATCCCCGCTCTCCGCGATCAGCCCCTTGATTTCCCGTGCGGACTCCGAGGCACGCTGCGCGAGGGCGCGCACCTCGGAGGCGACGACGGCGAAGCCGCGGCCGGCCTCGCCGGCGCGGGCGGCCTCGACCCCCGCGTTGAGCGCGAGAAGGTTCGTCTGAAAGGCGATATCTTCGATCACGTCGACGATCCGGGTGATCTGGGCGGCGCTTTTCTCGATCGCCTGCATGGCGGCAACCGCGTCCTGCACGATCCGCGCACCACCTTCGGCGCGGTCACGGTTGTTGTGGCTCACGGTTTCAGCCTCAACGGCACGGGTGGCAGCGGCCCGGACGCTTTCGGTCAGTTCAGTCAATGCCGCCGCCGATTGCTCCAGCGTTGCAGCCTGGGTTTCCGCACGCGTCGACAGCTCCTGGGCGGTTCTTTCGATCTCGCCAGAGTCGTGGCGGACGCTGGCGGCGATCTGGTCGATCTGAGCCACTATGCCGCCAAGTTGTTCGATCACGCTGTTGTAGCTGTCGCGCAGCGACTCATAGGCTTGAGGAAAGGGATCGTGGAGCGGGCTGTCGATGGGCTGCGCGAGATTGCCCCCCGCCAGCCGTTCAAGCGCGGCAGAGATCTCCGATACCACGCGCGCCTGCACGGCCGCTTCAGCCTGTTGGCGCGCCTCGCGGCTGCGGGCGGCTTCGGCTTCGGCCTCGTTGCGCGCCACCTCCGCTGCCTGGGCGTTGGCAACGTTGCGGGCAAGTGTCTCTTCACGCTGGTGGGCGCGCGCCAGGTAGAGCCAGAGCGTCGCCGTGATCGCCGCAGCGAGGGTGCAGCTGACCGCTGCCATGATCGCCAGCAACCCGTTGCGGGTCCCGGACAGCTGCGCCATCAGGCCGCTGCGGTCCTCAAGGATGCTGACCGCAAGAAACGGGCTCCCGTCGGTGGCCGCGACCACCAATGGTTCGGGGAGTTCCGCGGCCTGTGGCGTAATCTCGATGTTTTCCGGCTCAAGCAGCAGGACGCTGCCATCGGCGCTGCGAATGCGCACCGGTGCCGCCAGCCGCGTGTCAAGCCCGGTCAGCGCATTGGTCGCGTCGACATGCAGCACCACATAGCCTTGCAATCGCAGCCCGCCCACAGGCAACGCGACGCTGAGCACCGGCGTGGTCCCCGTTGTCCAGCCATGGGACAACGGGCGCAGCCGTTCGGTGCCATCGCGTTCGGCGAGGGCAGCGCGAAGCGAGTCGGGCAGGGGGGGTGCTGCGCCTGCGAGCCAGGTCTGGCCCAGCGATTGCAGGTCCAGGTCCAGCACATCGACCCCCAGCAGCGCGATCGCCCCGCTGCTGACGCTGCCACGCGCCTGGACATTGGCCAGATGTGCCGCGATGGCGCCGCCGTCGCCGGCGGCGACCATGGGTTGCAATTCGCGCCCGATCTCGGCTCCGGTCTGGCTGACGAGAGCGACGTGATCGCGCCAGAGAAGACCGTCCACCGCCACCGCCGCGGCGTCATGGCTGCGGTACTGGGCGTAGTCGGACACCAGCCCATCGTAGCTGCGCGTGATCACAAGGGTGATGGCCAGTGTGGCACAGACCACCAAGGCCTGCGCCACGGCCACAGCGATCAGCAGATTACGATATTTACCCGGGTTCCGATCGTGCATGATAACCCTCGTGTCCAATCAGAAGGAGGCACCCCTTCGGGCGCAAGCGGCCTTGATCAGTTGGAGATTACCGGCAGGCCCAGTTCCGACCATTCCTCCATGCCGAGCGCGTAGTAGTGGACATTGGTGTAGCCCCAGCCAACAGCCATTTCGACGGCAGCGGCGGCGCGGCCGCAGGACAGCCCGTTGCAATAGAAAAGCACGGGGGTGTCAGCCTCGACCCCATGCTCGGCAAGAACGTCGGGACCCGAGATATCGGTGTCGATCAGGCGGATTGCCCCGTCGATATGTCCGGCGTTGAAATCGGCTTCGCGCCGGTTATCCAGGATCACCAGTTCCGGCGTGCTGGTGATCAGGTCGATCACGCCATCAGCGTCAACGGTTGTGGCACCGGAAATGTTGAGGGGTGCTCCGGCCTTGGCGGCCGGTGCAGCGAGGGGGGCTGCCAGCAGGCCGATGGTCAGCGCGACTGCGGCGCGGCGGGTGAGTTCCAGGGGCATCTCGATC
The DNA here is from genome assembly GCA_003551925.1 of Paracoccaceae bacterium. Classification (GTDB taxonomy): domain Bacteria; phylum Pseudomonadota; class Alphaproteobacteria; order Rhodobacterales; family Rhodobacteraceae; genus Rhabdonatronobacter. The sequence goes on along the minus strand of PUOA01000335.1, from coordinate 10,571 downwards.
TCCTTTGACCTGCGCACATGCGGGGTGCAGGGCGCCAAGGGTCATCAGCCTGGACCCGACACCTTTCCTGCAGCTTAACGTCGCGGCGGAAAATCAGGAGCATTTTACCGATTCCGGCTGCCGTTCCTGCATGGCGTCGGCTTCTCACACTGCCCTTGACACCGTCGCCGGCAGGGCACGACCGGGTGGTCATGCCGCTGCCCGCGCCGTCACGGGCACGCGCGCGACGGGACCTGCGCATGATCTGCCGCCACGGCCGCGGTGTGCCCGAAGCGGTGGGCCGGGTGGCATGCCCGGTGCCAGGAGACGGCGCCGCATGCCTCGCGGCGGGCCCGGTGCCGCGAGAGATCGTGATCGCCGCAGCGCCGAGATCGCCCGTCCGAGTTCTGCCTGATTTGAAGGCAGGCGATGACGACGTTCTGCGCTTTTCCGTGCGCCACGGGGTTCGGACCCATGTTACCGCGGCCTCTTTCGTTGGCACGGCGACTGGTAATGCCCTAACACAGCGTCGGCGCAGGGGGCGAGCAAGCTGAAACGCCGGGTCGCGGGGCACGCAGTTTCGAGGAGCGAACGGATGACCACGAGCCTCAGGCGCATAGCGCACAATGCAAAGGGCAGCTTCGATGCGGCCTGGGCGCTGTGCTGCGCGCCGTCACGCGCGCCGGTCGAGGCGATCGATACCGCGCCGCTGCCGCCACGGAGCGCCGAGCGCCCGCACGCGCTGCGGCTGTTCCATTTCAACGACCTTCACAACCATCTTGCCGGCTACGATGCCGATGGCGCCGTGCAGCCGCGGTTCTCGGTGATGGCGCGGATCGTGCACGAGGCGCGCAGCGGGTCGGTGCCGGCGGTGTTCGTCTCGGTCGGGGACGATCACACGGGTGGTATTCTTGACGAAATCGCCTGCGATCGCGACGGGGCGTTTCTGCTGGATCCGGCCTACAGGGTCTATTCCGCCGCCGGGGTCGATGTGGCGGCGATCGGCAATCACGAGTTCGATCGCGGCACCGCGTATCTTGCGCGCGCGATCCGGCAGGATGCTGCCTTTCCGATCCTCAGCGCCAACATCCACTCTTCGGAGCATCTTGTGCCGGGGTCCGATTACCACCCCGCGCTCATCGCGCTGATTGGCGGGCTGCGCGTGGGCTTCATCGGGCTGACCACGCGCATCGAGACGCGCGCGCCGCAGAACGGTGACCGGACCGTCCGGGTCGGCAACCCTGTCACTGCGCTCGAACGGCTGCTGCCGCCGCTGTCGGCGGTGTGCGACACGGTGGTGATCCTGTCGCATTGCGGCTATGGTGACAGCGGCACCGCGTCGGGCAAGGCGGCCGTCGCGCGCGACCTTGGCGAGGCCGATTTCGCGCTTGCCGCCTGCGCCGACGCGCACAGCACCGCGCCGGTCATCGTGCTCGGCGCCCACACGCACACCCGGCTCAACGAGCACGGCTTCGACCCGGCCAACCGCATCGGCTCCGTTGCGATCATGCAGGCCGAGGCCAATGGCCGGTTCCTCGGCGAGGTCACGCTCGAAGGGGCACCGCCCGCCTTCGCGCAGGCGCGGCTGCACCCGATCGACGCGGGGGACCCGCATGACCAGGGGCTTTTCGATGCCCATATCCGGCCGCTCTTCGACAAGGTCGATGCCGCGCTTTCCGAGACGATCGTCGACAACCGGATCGCGGGGCTGGACTGGACCGTCACGCAGCGCACGCGCTACGGCGACGAGTGCGGGGTGGCGAATCTCTTTACCGATGCGGTCGTTGCGCGGGTTGCGGCGCTGAGCGGCAGCGCGCCGGATCTGGCCATGATAACGGGGGGGAGCCTGCTGTCAGGGCTGCCGGCCGGGCCGGTGAGTTACCGGCATTTCTTCGAAGTGATGCCCTATCCCGACGAGATCTACGTTCTGGAGGTCACGCCCGGGGACCTTGCCGCGATCCTTGCCTCCAATGCCTGCCGGGTTCTGCGGCCGGACGAGGATCTGGCGACCGACCGCTTCGTGGGGCGCGGGTTCCTGCATTTTTCCGGCGCCTTGCGGTATCGCATCGATCCGGGCGCGGGTCCCGGCACGGCGCGGGCGCATGAGGTGCGGCTTGCCGGTCAGCCGCTTGACGCGCGCCGCGCGCCGATCCGGATCGCGACGGTGTCGTATCTTGCGCTCGGCGGGTTCGGCGAACGCTGGGCCGGGCAAGAGGTCGGTGGCGGGGTGCCGGCGGGGCTTGCGGGCTTCGACATGCGCGCCTTGCCGCAGGAACCCACCGGAGTGTTCTTCCGCAAGGAGGTCGAGGCGCATCTGCGCGCGCTGGGGCGGATCGACACCGACCCGCATGACGGCCGGCTGCGCGTCGCGGGTCAGCTGCCGAACAGGTCGTCGAGCTCGGCGTAGTCGGGCAGCGTCCGGTCGATGGGACGGCCACCGCGCAGCACGATCCGGTCCGATTGCGGCCGCGCGAACAGCTCGTTGAAGCTGCGCGCGCGAAAGATCACCAGATCCGCCCCCGCACCGGGCGCCAGCGAGGGCGCGTCGAAGCCGCAGGCGCGCGCCGGGGCGCCGAGCACGCTGTCCACCCAGTCCGGCGCGGCATGGTCGAGATGGCCGATCCGCGTCGCCTCGCGCAGCACTTCGAGCATGTCGAGATCGCCATAGGCGTAGAACGGATCGCGCGTGTTGTCCGAGGCGAAACTGACATTGATGCCACGCGCGCGCATTTCGTGGACCAACGTGATGCCGCGCATCCGCGGGGTGCGCCCCGGCGCGCGGTCCTGCAGATACAGATTGCACATCGGCAGGCTGACGACGTTCAGCCCGGCCTTCGCGACAAGATCAAGCGTCTCGCCCGCCCGCGCGGGGTCCTGCGCGGCGAGCGAGCAGCAATGGCCCACCGTCACCGGAGCGTCAAACCCTTCGGCCAACACCGTCCGGGCAATCAGGCGCAGCGTCTCGGCGGTGGGGTCCATCGTTTCATCGACATGGAAATCGACCTCCAGCCCGCGCGCGGCGGCAAGGCGCAGAAAGCCGCGCAGCCGCTCGGCAAGGTCGGGCAGGGGATAGCTGACCATGCCCAGCACGCCACCCGCATCGGCCACCAGATCGGCAGTGCCCACGAACGCGCCGCCCAGGTCGATGCGGTCAGCGCCGACAAGGCAGGCCCCCTGCAATGCGATGCGCCCGGCCCATTCGGCACGCAGGTCGCGAAACACCGGCCAGGTGATCGCGTCTTGTGGCGGCAGGCTGTCCAGATGGGTGCGGATCGCGCGCGTGCCATGCGCATACGCGCAGCGCAGCGCGAACTCCATGCGCCGACGAACGTCGGTTGCCGACCAGTTGGCCTCGCGGTCCGCGGACACGGTGCTCAGCGCGCCGCCGAAGCTGCCGTCGGGGTTGGCGGCGCGCGGCCAGATATGGCCCTTGTCCAGATGGGTGTGCATGTCGATGAAGGCAGGCAGCACCATCGCGCCCGACATGTCCACCACGGTGTCGTCGTCCGCCGGCGCGACAATCCGCCCCTCGGCAAGGGTAAGCGCTCCGCGCACCGTCTCTTCCGTGGCCCCGACGAGACACCCCGGCAAGGTCACGTTGTCGAGCCGAAGCCGCGCGGCATCGGGCAATGTGCGAAACGACATCATGCCTCGCGCTTGATCGCGCTTTCGTGCCATTTGCGCAGCAACAGGTGGCTGATGAAGCTGAGCACGACGAAGATCACCACCCCGGTCACCGCGATCAGGATGAGGGCTGCGAACATGCGCGGCACATTCAGCCGATAACTCGCCTCGAGGATGCGGAACGCGAGCCCCGCGCCGGTGCCGCCCGTGCCCGCGACATATTCGGCAACCACCGCCCCGATCAGCGCCAGCGTCCCGGCAATCCGCAACCCGCCAAGGAAATAGGGCAACGCCGTGGGCAGGCGCAGGTAGCGCAGCGTCTGCCAGCGCGTCGCCCCGTAGATGCGGAACATGTCCTGCAGGTTGTGATCGGCGGAATTGAGCCCCAACGTCGTGTTCGACAGCACCGGAAAGAACGCGACCAGCCAGGCGCAGATCAGCAGCCCGACGATGTGACTGTCCACATAGACGAAGATCAAGGGCGCGATCGCGATGATCGGCGTCACCTGCAAGATCACCGCATAAGGGTATAGGGACATCTCGACCAGTCGCGACTGCGTGAACAGCACGGCGAGCCCGACCCCGCCGATCACCGCGACGGCGAGCGCCATCATCGTGATCTGCATGGTGATCAACAGCGCGCTGGACAGCATCGGCCAGTCATTCACCAGCGTCGACGCGACAAGCCCGGGCCGCGGCAGGATGAAATGCGGGATGCCGTTGGCAACCACGAGCCAATCCCATCCCAGCACGAACAGCGCCAACAACCCCACCGGCAGCGCCCAGGCGCCCGTGCGTTCAAGCTTGCGGCGCCGGATCCTGGCCCGGTCTTCGGCGTCGAGTGTCAGGGCGGGTGTGGCCTGTGCTGCGCGTGTGGGGTCGGATATCGTCATGCGTGTTCTCCCATCGCCTCGCGCAGGGCTTCGCTCGCCGAGCGGCACAAGGCGGCATATTCGGCGGATGTGCGGAATTCCTCGGTGCGCGGATACGGGGCATCGACCGACAGTTCCCGGACCACGCGCCCCGGTCGCGCCGCCATCACCACGATCCGGTCCGACATGAACACCGATTCGAACACCGAGTGCGTCACGAAGATCACCGTGCAGCGGATCCGGTCCTTGAGCATCAACAGGTCGTCGTTGAGCTTGAAGCGGGTGATCTCGTCGAGCGCGGCGAAGGGCTCGTCCATCAGGATGATCCGCGGGTTCGTCACCATCGCCCGCGCGATCGACACGCGCATCTTCATGCCCCCGGACAACTCGCGCGGATAGGACTTCTGGAACCGTTCGAGCCCGACGAGCTTGAGCGCTTCGAGCACCCGGTCGCGCACCTCGTTGTAGGAGTGCCCGCGCAGCCGGAACGGCAGCCAGACATTGTCCGCAACGGTCGCCCAGGGCATCAGCGTGGGTTCCTGGAACACCACGCCCAGATCACCGATCTCGTGGCCGCCCTCCCAGACGATGCGCCCGCCGCTGGGCTCCGAGAGCCCGGCGATCAGGCGCAGCGCGGTGGACTTTCCGCAACCGGACGGACCCAGAAGCGAAATGAAGTCACCGTCATTGACGGTCAACGACATGGCGCGGAGCGCCTCCACATCGCCTCCGAAGGTCTTGTCCACGCCCTGCATTTCCAGGACGGTGCGCCGGTGCCCGGCGGCGGATGCGCTCATCGTGCGTCGCCCCTTGCTCTGGTTCACTCTGCCGGACGCAGGTCCATGCCCAGCCCGTTGCCGACGAACTCGGTGGTGAAGGACGCGCGCCAGTCGACGCCCTCTTCCATCACGCCGGCCGCGACCATGTCCGCGTAGAAGGTGCCGACCGCTTCTTCGGTGATCACGCCGATGCCGTATTCGAGCGCGTCTCCGGAATCGACGATGCCTTCCGAGATCATCGCGTTGATCGCGAAGTCGATCTTGTCCAGCGTCATCTCGTCATTGTCGGCCAAGATCATCTCGACGGCGGCGCTGTTGTCGCCGTAAAGGAAGTTGTACCAGCCCAGGATCGAGCCGTTGACGAAACATTCGACGACCTCGGGCCGCTCCTCGATGGTTGATGCCATCGTCTCGATGGTGGTCGCGTAGCCGCCGAAGCCGTAATCGGCGAGCACGAAGACATTGGGTTCGAACCCGGCCTCCTGCTGGATGGCGAAGGGCTCGGACGACAAGAAGCCCTGCATGCCGATATTTTCATTGGCAAGGAACGGGGCGATCGAGAAGGTGTAGGGCGCGCGCTGCTCCTCGGTGAAGTCGAACGCGCTCATCATCCACTGGTAGAACGAAATGTAGCCACCATCCCCGATCAGCAGCGTGTCAAGCTCCTGCAGTTCTTCCCAGGTGTCGGCGACCCCGGGATGCGAGATGATGACCTGCGGCGATTTCTGGAACGACGCGGCGACAACGACCAGCGGAATGTCCTGATCGACCGCGTCGAAGGCCTGCTGCATGTTGCCGCCCATGTGGAAATCCATCCGACCGGCGAGCATCAGCGCGCGATTGTTCACCAGCGGCCCGCCCGGCACGATCGTCACATCGAGCCCGCATTCGGCATACGTGCCGTCGGCCACCGACTGGTAGAACCCGCCATGTTCGGCCTGCGCCTCCCAGTTGGTTCCGAAGGAGACCGCTTCGAGCGCGAGCGCTCCCCCGGTCGTGGCCCCAAGCGCGGCAAAGGCGAGTGTCGAAGATCTGAGCATGGCAGTGCACCTTTCGTGATGTGTTGATGTCGCTATGCGCTGGGGCCGGGCACACAACGAAGCGCGAAGCGCCATCGTGGTCGATTGCTTGGTCCGGATGCCGAAAACTTGTGCGGATTTCGCGCGGAATGCCCGATTCGACATCACCAACCGCGTCTCGGGGCGTCGGACGCCACGGCGCGTGTGGCGCTGAAGCCCAAGGTTTGGCATCGTGGTGGCATGAAACCGATCAACCCTTCCGGAATCCGCCCGCCCTTCGGAAACTACGCGCATGGCGTGTTGCTTGGCGGGGTGTCGGAGTTGCTTGTGCTGTCGGGCCAGCTTGGCGCGGCGGCGGATGACACCGTGCCCGAGGGGGTGGAGGCGCAGGCCGCGATCGCCTTTGGCAACATCGCCGCGATCCTGGAGGCAGCAGGGCTCACGCGTGGCGATGTGCTGCGGCTGAATGCCTATGTGACCACGCGCGCCGACATGGCCGGATACATGCGCGCCCGTGATGCCTGGCTCGACGGGCTCGCGGTGCGGCCGGCATCCACCTTGATGATCGTGTCCGGCTTCACGCGCCCGGAATTCCGCGTCGAGATCGAGGCGCTTGCCGCGCGCTGACGAAGTGCTGCGAATGCGGGCATTCAGCCCCGCGCCTGCCGCCAAAACAGGCGCGCGCGCCGGAATGACCGCGTTCGGGATCAGCCACATGGAAGCTCGGCAGACGCTGCGCTAGCACATGACTGCGCCCGCGCGGCGCATGTGTAGCAGGGAAGGACCGCCGATGACCGCCGATATCGCAGCCGCGCGCGCCGCGCTCGCGCATCTTGACCTCGAGCAGAGCGACGCCGCGATCCGCTCCAAGAGCCGCGATTTCTTCTGGTATTCGCCGGTGCTGAAGGATCGGCTTGACCATGTGCATGCCGATTTCGTGGTCGCCCCGCGGTCGGAAGCCGAAGTCATCGAGGTCCTGCGGGTGTGTTATGCGCACAACGTCCCTGTCACCACGCGCGGCGCCGGCACCGGCAATTACGGACAGGCAATGCCGCTCGCCGGTGGCTGCGTGCTGCACATGAAGCATCTCGACAAGGTCCGCGCGGTCCATCCCGGCCGCGTCATCGTCGAGCCGGGCTGCCTGCTGAAGGATCTCGATGCGGCGACGATCGCCGAGTCGCGGCAGGAGCTGCGGATGTTCTCGTCGACCTGGGCCACGGCGACGATCGGCGGCTTCATCGCGGGCGGATCGGGCGGGGTGGGCTCGTGCACCTGGGGCCAGCTGCGCGATCCGGGCAACATCATCCGTCTGCGCGTGGTCACGATGGAAGCCGAGCCGCGCGTGCTGGAGTTCCGCGGCGAGGAGCTAGCCCGCGTCTCGCACGCTTACGGCACCAACGGGATCATCACCGAGATCGAGATGCCGCTGGCCCCGGCCTATGACTGGATCGGCGTGTTCGTCAGCTTCGAGGACTTCGCCGCCGCGCAGCATTTCGCCGCTGATCTCGCGAACGAGGACGGCATCCTCATCAAGCTCGCCGCCGTGTTCGAAGCGCCGATCCCGCAGGAGTATTTCCAGCGCGTGAAACCGTATATCGCGGCCGGGCGGCACATGGTCGGCGCCATGATCGCGCCGCATGCGATGGACGGCTTCCTGACCTTCCTTGGCCGGCGCGACGGGGCGGAGTTGATCTACCGCTCCGATGACCATGCCTGGACGCGCGATCCGGGGCCGGTGTTCGAATACACCTGGAACCACACCACGCTGCGCGCGCTCAAGGTCGACCCGGACATCACCTATCTGCAGGTGCGCTATGGTGGCGCGGATTTCCACGACAAGGTTGCGACGATGCGTGCCGCCTTCCCCGGCGAGGTGCTCCAGCACCTCGAGGCGATCCGCGAGAACGGCAAGGTTATCTTCGCCGGGCTCAGCCTGGTGAAATTCACCACCGAAGCGCGGCTCGACGAGATCGTCCGCGCGCATGAAGCGGCCGGCTGCATGATCTTCAACCCGCATCGCTACACCCTCGAGGAAGGCGGGCGCCAGACCGTCGATGACCGCCAGCTTGCCTTCAAGCGCGAGGCCGACCCCAAGGGACTGCTCAATCCCGGCAAGATGATCGCCTGGGACGACCCCGGTTTCGACTTCGGGCGCATGTATGCCTATCCCAGGATGCAGGCCGCCGAATGAGGGCCTTCGTCCTGCATGCCCACCCTTGCAGCGACAGCTTCGCCGGCGCCCTGCACGAGACCGTCACCCGGACGCTGGCGGCCCGGGGGTGGGAGGTTGATGACTGCGATCTCTACGCCGAAGGGTTCGACCCGGTTCTCTCGGCGTCCGAACGGCGCGGGTATCACGATATGTCGGTCAATACCGCTCCGGTCGCCGGGTATGTCGAGCGCCTGCGCGCGGCACGTGCGCTCGTGCTCGTCTTCCCGGTCTGGAATTTCGGCTACCCGGCGATTCTGAAGGGCTTTTTCGACCGGGTCTTCCTGCCCGGCGTCTCGTTCGTGATGCGCTCGGGGCAGGTGGCGCCGGGGCTGACGCAGATCGACCGCGTCGCGGCCGTGACGACCTATGGCGCCACCCGGCTGCGCGCGATGCTGGCGGGCGATCCGCCGCGCCGGGTCGTGACCCGGCCGCTGCGCTTCGTGACGCGGCCCGGCAAGCTGCGGTATCTGGCGCTTTATGACATGAATCGCGCGGATGATGCGCGCCGGCAGCGGTTCATGGCCCGGGTGCGGCGCGAGATGGCGGTGCTGTGATGCGCGCGCTGGTCGTCTATTGTCACCCCAGCCCCGCGAGCTTCAGCGCCGCCGTGCGCGACGTTGTCACCGAGCGGCTGACGGCCGCCGGGGCCGAGATCCGGCTGCACGATCTCTATGCCGACGATTTCATGCCCGGGCTGACCCGCACCGAATGGGAGGGCTACCTCGACCCGTCGGTGAATCGGGCGGGTGTCATGCGGCAGGTCGCCGATCTGGCGTGGTGCGATACGCTGATCTTCGTCTATCCGACATGGTGGTATGGCCTTCCGGCGGTGCTCAAGGGGTGGCTCGACAGGGTGCTCGTGCCCGAGGTCGCCTTCCTGATGCCCGACGCCGAAAACCACGACATCCGCCCCGCCCTGACGCATATCACCCGGCTGGGCGTCTTCACCACCTGCGGGGCGAGCCGCTGGCTGACGGCCCTGATCGGCGCGCCGGGCAAGCGCACGCTCCTGCGCGGGCTGCGCATCCTGTGCGCGCGACGCTGCCGGACCGCCTTCGCCGCACATTACCTGATGGACAGCGCGACGCCCGAGAGCCGCGCGCGCCATCTCCAGCGCGTTGCCCGCACCACCGACCGGCTCGTGCGTGGCGGCGGCTTGCCCGACCCTTTTGCCCTTCTGATCAAGGAACAACGCGCATGATCCGCCGCGACTGGGCCGAGTACCGCGCCCGTGAATACGACACCATCGATCCGATGGAGACCATCGCGATCCTGCCCACCGCCGCGATCGAGCAACACGGCCCCCACCTGCCCGTCGGGGTGGACATGATGATCATGGACGGGATGCTGGCGCGACTGCGTGCGGCATGCCCCGCCGATCTCGATATCCGGATCTTGCCGATACAGGCGGTTGGCAAGTCCAACGAGCATCTGCACGCTGCCGGGACCCTGACACTCACCGCCGAGACGGCGCTTCGCGCCTGGGTCGAGATCGGGCTGTCGATCGCGCGTGCTGGGGTGCGCAAGGTTGCACTGGTCAACAGCCATGGCGGCAATCTCGATCTCGTGTCGATCCTGTCGCGCGAGTTGCGGGTGCAGGCAGGAATGCGAGCGGTCAAGTGCCAATGGGGCGCTTTCGGCGTCCCCGAGGGGCTGGTGAGCGAGCATGAGCGCGCCTACGGCATCCATGGTGGCGACATCGAGACCTCGCTGATGCTCTCATTCCGGCCCGAGCTCGTGGACATGGCCGCGGCGCAGGATTTCCGCTCGAGCGCCGAGGACGCGACCATCGCGCCGACCGGGCCGGTGGCGATGGGATGGGTGGCGCCGGATCTCAACCCCGACGGGGTGGTGGGGAACGCCGCCATCGCGACCGCCGCGAAGGGCGCAGCGATCGCCGATCACCAGGTCGCGGGCTTCATCAAGATGCTGCGCGCACTGCGCGCGACGCCGCTGCCCTGAACCCCGCACCGGCGGCAGCGGCTCGCTGGCCATGATGAAAACGCTCAGTCATGGATGATCGCCGGAGAGAGCGGGGCCGGGATCGAACGTTCGCCCCCCTCTGAGCTATTGTTCCGACTTATGT
>PUOA01000143.1 GCA_003551925.1 Paracoccaceae bacterium | reverse complement strand
CGCAGGATGTCGTGGACACGTTCGGCGCGATCAACGCCGACGGCGATGCGGTGCTCGACTTCGGCGACCTGAGCATCACGCTGCAAGGCTACACGCTCGACGACCTCGCCGACCAGATCGTGATTGCGTGAGCCCGAGCCCCGCGCGCAAGCCCGCACCACACCGCCGCCGCGGCGGAGTGGCGGCCGCGGTCTTGTTGCCGGTGCCGGCATGTGAGACACCTGTTCGACGCAAGAAGTTCAACCGCAGGGGATTTCATGACGCGGATTACCAAGGCCGTCTTCCCGGTCGCGGGGCTGGGAACACGCTTCCTGCCCGCAACGAAGGCGATGCCGAAAGAGTTGCTTCCCGTGATCGACAAACCGATCATCCAGTATGCCGTCGAAGAGGCCGTCGCCGCCGGGATCACGGACCTGATCTTCATCACCGGGCGCAACAAGCGCGCCGTGGGGGATCATTTCGATGCCAATCTCGAGCTCGAGGCGCAGCTCGCCGCGAAGGGCAAGCATGAGACGCGCGATCTGGTCCGCAACATCGTGCCGCAGGGGGTGAATTGCATCTTCATCCGGCAGGCCGAGCCGCTGGGTCTGGGCCATGCGGTGCTCTGCGCCCGCCCCGCCGTGGGGCAGGAGCCGTTCGCCGTGCTGCTGGCCGACGACATGATGCGCGGTGAAGCGCTGCCGACTGCTGCGCTGGTCGCGGCCTACGGCGCAAACCCGCGCAGCTATCTTGCCGTTGACGAGGTCGCGCCCGAGGATGTGCCCAAATACGGGATCGTGCGGCCCGGTCCGACAGCCGACGAGGGCGGGATTTCCGTGGCCGGCCTGGTCGAAAAGCCCGCGCTCGAGGATGCGCCGTCGCGGCTCGCCTCGTTCGGGCGCTACGTGTTCGACCCGGAGGTGTTCGACATTCTGGACGGTCTGCCGCCGGGGGCGGGAGGCGAGATCCAGCTTGCCGACGCGATCGACCGGCTGGCGGCGCAGGGCCGCGTGGGCGCGGTGCGCAACCCCGCGCGCCGCTACGACTGCGGCGCCAAGTTCGGCTATCTGGAGGCGATCGTGGACACCGCGCTTGCACATCCCGATTACGCCGATGCGTTTTCGGCGCTTCTGCGCGACCGCATCGCGCGGATCGAGGCGCGCGGAACGCAGTCCCCCGACAGGTCGGCATGAGCGCGCCGGAACCGCGCGCAAGCGAGGTCGGGGCGCGCGTCATCGTGACCGGGGGTGCGGGCTATATCGGCGCGCATGCCTGCAAGCATCTGGCGCAGGCCGGGTATGTCCCGGTGGCGGTGGACGATCTGTCGACCGGTGCGCGGGCGGCGCTGCGCTTCGGGCCCCACGAACACGGCAGCATCCTTGACCGCGGGTTTCTGGATGAGGTGTTTGCGCGCCACGCGCCGGTGGCGGTGATGCATTTCGCCGCGCTCAGCCTTGTAGGCGAGGCGATGCGCGACCCTGGAAGATACTGGCGCAACAACCTGCTGGGCGCGCTGACGCTGGTCGAGGCGGCGCTGGACGCCGGCTGCCGCGATCTGGTCTTCTCGTCGACCTGCGCGGTCTATGGCGAGCATGACGGCGTGACGCTGACCGAAGACACGCCGCAGGCGCCGCTCAACGCCTATGGCGCCTCGAAACGCGCGATCGAGGACATGTTGCGCGATTTCAGCGCCAGCCACGGGTTGCGGCCGGTGATCTTTCGCTACTTCAACGTCGCCGGCGCCGACCCTGACGGCGAGATCGGCGAATGCCACGACCCCGAGACGCATCTGATCCCGGTGATGCTGCAGGCCGTCGACGGCATGCGCCCCGAACTGGTGATCCACGGCACCGATTATGCAACGCCGGATGGCACATGCATTCGCGACTATGTGCATGTGATGGATCTTGTGCGCGCGCACCTCATGGGGCTGGAGCGGCTGCTGGGCGGGGGCGCGCCGGCGGTGTTCAACCTCGGCACCGGGCGCGGCTACAGCGTCGGCGAGGTGCTGGAGCGCTGCGCCGAGGTGACGGGGCGCAAGGTGCCGTTCCGCTTCGGCCCGCGCCGGGCAGGCGACGCCACGCGGCTGGTCTCGGGCAGTCGGCGCGCCGAGGACGCGCTTGGCTGGCGCCCCGAGGCGGGGCTCGACGCGATGATCCGCGACGCCTGGGGTTGGCACCGGATCTGGCACGGGCGCAATGACCGCGCATCGGCCGCACGGTAATCCGGACGGGGGCGGGTGTGACGCAGCCGCAGCGGATCGTGATCCTGACCGGGGCCGGGGTGTCGGCCGAAAGCGGGTTGGGCACGTTCCGCGATGCCGGCGGGCTCTGGGCGCAGTATGACCTCGAGGATGTCGCGACGCCCGAAGGTTTCGCGCGCGACCCGGGGCTGGTGCATGCCTTCTACAACGCGCGGCGCGAAAACTGCCTCGCCGCCGCGCCCAACGCCGCGCATCGCGCGCTGGCGCGGCTGCAGGCAGCGTGGCCGGACCATGTGACATTGATCACGCAGAACATCGACGATCTGCACGAACGCGCCGGCGCGTCGGCGGTGGTCCACATGCATGGCGAGCTGCTGCGCGCGCGCTGCGCCGCATGCGGGGCGTGCTGGGACGCACCCGTGCGGATGGATCCGGGCGATGCCTGCCCTGCCTGCGGGGCGCGCGCCACCCGCCCCGATGTGGTCTGGTTCGGCGAGATCCCGCGGCACATGGAGCGGATCGAGGCGGCACTGGAGCGCGCCGAGCTGTTCGTGTCGATCGGCACGTCGGGGACGGTGTATCCTGCCGCCGGCTTCGTGGCGCTGGCGCGCGCGGCGGGGGCGCGCTGCCTGGAGCTGAACCTGGAGCCATCGGCCACCGCAGCGGGGTTCGACGAGGCCCGCCAGGGGCCGGCGAGCGCGCTGGTGCCGGCCTGGGTAGAGACGTTGCTGGGCTGATCCGGCGCGCCGCGTGTCCCACCGCAGCCCCGCGGCCCGCGCACCGAACGCGCCGGGCGCCCACCCACCCACCCCGCGCCCGCCACGTCCGGTGCGCGGGCCGCGGGGGGCAGGGT
>PUOA01000182.1 GCA_003551925.1 Paracoccaceae bacterium | reverse complement strand
TGCGCAGCAGCAGCGCCATCGGGATCACCAGCGCCGGCACCACAACCGCCAGCACCACGCAGACCGCGCGCCACCCCTGTTCGGCCAGCACGCCCGCCAGCAGCATCGGCCAGACCGCGCCCGACAGGTAGTTTCCACTCGCCGCCACCGCGACCGCGATCCCGCGGCGGCGCAGGAACCAGTGCGACACATCAGCGATCAGCGGTCCGAAGCTTGCCGCCGTTCCCAGCCCGATGAGGAAATGCGCAGCGGTGGCGAGCGACACGCCAGGGCTGAGCGCCGCGCCCAGATAGCCCAGCGCCGTCACCAGCGCGGCGCCGATCAGCGCCCGGGTCACCCCGAATCGGTCCACCGCGCGACCGATCACCAGATTGCCCAGCGCAAAGCCCAGCATGGTCAGCGTGTAGGGCAGCGACGCCTCGCCGCGCGAGATGCCGAACTCGGCCTGCATGGCGGGCAGGATCACCACCACCGACCACATGCCGACATTGCCCACCGTGGCGATGGCGAGCGTCACGCCCAGACGCGCCCAGGAATACCGACTGTCCAGATAACCCTGCTCTGCCATGATGGTCTCCGGGGCGCGGGTCAGCCGGGCGGGCACCCCGTGCCGCCGCCCCGGGCGGATCAGTCGGTGGTGTCGTCTGCGGAACCGGTCGCGGCGGTATCAGGCTCGGAGGGCGGATCGAGGTCTTCCGGCGCCGCGGTCTGCTCGACCAGCACGCCGTCTTCCCACATCCCGGCCAGCGCTTCGCCGGTGGCGTAGCGCAGCACGCCGCTGCCGTGGCGCTGCCCGTCGCGGAAGTCGCCCTCGAACACGTCGCCGGTGGCGTATTCCGCCACGCCGAAGCCCTCGATCCGGCCGGCCAGCCACGAGCCGTCATAGCTGAACCCGTCGGCGGTGACGAGCTGACCCTGGCCGTGGCGCTCTCCGTCGGCGAATTCGCCGGAATAGACGCTGCCATCGGGGAAGGTCATCTCGCCCAGCCCGTGCATCTCGCCGCCACGCCACTGGCCGGTGTAGACGCGGCCGTCGGGGAAGGTCATGGTGCCCTCGCCCTCCATCAGGCCGCCGACAAAACCGCCCTCATAGACCATGCCGTCGGCGAATTCGGCGCGCCCGTCGCCCTGGAACTGGCCCGCCACCCAGTCGCCTTCGTAGCGCGCGCCATCGGCGAAGGTCATGGTGCCGCGCCCGTCGGGACGCCCGGCGCGGAAGCTGCCCTCGAACACCGAGCCGTCGGGCTGCTGCAGGCGGCCCTCGCCCTCGATCCGGCCGGCCACCCACATGCCTTCGAAGCGCAGCCCGTCCGGCCCCTGCAGCACGCCCAGACCCTGCCGCAGGTCGTTCTCGAAGCTGCCGTCGAAGACGCGCCCGTCGTCATGGGTCACGCGGCCGACGCCGTGGCGCAGCCCGTTGCGAAAGCTGCCCTCGAAGATGTCGCCATCGGGCTGGACAAGGCGCCCCTCGCCGTGCAGCTCGCCCTCCAGCCAGTCGCCGTCATAGATGAACCCGTCGGGGCGCTGCAGCCGCCCGCGCCCGTGGCGCAGGTTGGCGCTGACATCGCCGGTATAGACCGCACCGTCGGGATAGGTGATGACGCCCACGCCCTCGCGCACGCCGTCAACCCAGTCGCCTTCGAAGCGGAAGCCGTCGGGGCGCTCCATCACCGCGCGACCATGCGGCTGGCCGTTCAGAAAGCTGCCGCGGATCACCACACCGTTGTCGAATTCGCGCCGGCCCTGGCCTTCGATCCGGCCCTCGACCCAGTCGCCTTCGAAGGTCGAGCCGTCGGCGAAGGTCATCCGCCCCTCGCCGTGCGGGCGACCGTCCAGAAACGTTCCCTCGAACACCGAGCCATCGGGATAACGGGCCGTGCCCTGCCCGGTGATCGCGCCCTCGACCCACTCGCCGGTATACTCGAACCCGTTGGGCAGGCGGAACGTGCCTTGCCCGTGCTGCAACCCGTCGCGGAACTCGCCCTCGTAGATGCCGCCATCGTCGAACTGACGGGTCATGGTGCCGTCAGCGCCCTGCGCAAGCGCCGAAGCCCCGACCACAAGCGCCAGTCCCGCGGCCAGCAGCGCCGGCTGCACGCACCTTCCCCGATCGGCCATGATGCCCACTCTCTCCCCTGTCCGCCGCCGCAGACCGTGCCACGGGGGCGCGGTCGCTGCGTTTCCGGGCGCGAAGCGTAGTGGAGCGCTGGCCCGCTGGCAAGCCGTGGCCCCGATGGCGCGCGTGTCTTTTCCTGCGCGGGCAACATGCTATGACGTGGGCCGCACACACCGGCGCCTGAAGGGACCTGCATGACCGACCGTTTTCGCCTGACGCTGGCGCAGCTGAACCCGACGCTGGGCGCGCTCGAGACCAATGCCGCGGCCGCGCGCGCGGCGTGGGAGGCGGCGCGCGACGCCGGCGCCGACCTGCTGGCGCTGCCCGAGATGTTCCTGACCGGCTACCAGACACAGGACCTTGTGCGCCGCCCCGCCTTTGCCGGCGATTGCCGTCGGGTGCTTGAACGACTGGCGGCCGACTGCGCGGATGGCCCCGCCATCGGCATCGGCGCGCCGCTGCACGAGGGCGGACAGGTGTTCAACGGGTGGTTCATCCTCGCAGGCGGGCGCATCCGCCACGCGATCCGCAAGCATCATCTGCCCAATGACAACGTGTTCGACGAACACAGGCTCTACACGTCGTCGGACATCTGCGGTCCGGTGGCGCTGGGGCCGCTGCGCCTGGGCGTGCCGATCTGCGAGGATGCGTGGTTCGACGACGTGGCCGAGGCGCAGGCCGAATCGGGGGCCGAACTGCTGCTGGTGCCCAACGGCTCGCCCTATTCGCGCGGGCGGCTGGACGCGCGGATGCAGCACATGGTCGCGCGCGTCGTCGAAACCGGGCTGCCGCTGGTCTATCTCAACCTGCTGGGCGGACAGGATGACCAGGTCTTCGACGGCGCGAGCTTCGTGCTCAACCCCGGCGGCGCGCTGGCGGTGCAGCTGCCGCCCTTCGACGCGGCGCTGGCGCATGTCGATTT
>PUOA01000214.1 GCA_003551925.1 Paracoccaceae bacterium | reverse complement strand
GGCTACCACCTGCTGCCCGACGGGCAGGCGCTCTATGACCGGGTGCGCGGAATGGAAGCCTCGGCCCGCGCGATCGAGGACTGGCGCGAGGGGCCGCAAGCGCTGCCTATCGTCACCGTCGCCATGGGAAGCTGGATGTCGGTGTTTCTGGGCGGGCGGCTGAATGCTGTCTGGACGCCCGAGGACCGCTTCCGCCTGTGCTTCAAGACCGCCGAGGCGCCGGTCGATCTGGAACGGCGCGAGGCCGATATCGCGCTCACCCGTGACCGGCCCCCGACCGGCAATGTCGTGGCGATCCGCCTCGGCCCCTGCGCCCATGCGCCCTTCGCCGCGCGTGCGTTCGATGCGACCCGCAACAGCGCCTGGGTTGCACTGGGCCGCGAGGTGGCGCAGACCCCGGCCGAGCGCTGGACCGATACCGACCCCGCGCGCTGGATCACCGTCTGGGCGAACGCGCGCGGCATCCTCTATGATCTGACCGTGGGTGGTGCGGGGCGTGCGGTGCTGCCCTGCTATCTGGGCGACAGCGACCCGGACCTGGTGCGTGCCGGCCCGGTGATCCCCGAGATCGCTGAGGAGCTCTGGCTGATCGCCCATGCCGACGAGCGCCACCGCCCGGAAGTGCGCACCATGATCGACCGCCTGCACGCCTTCTTCCGTGAGCGTGAGGGGCTGCTGTCAGGTGCGGTAGGCGCGGCGGTCTGACCGTCGCCTGGCCGCAAGGGCAGCCGTGACCTGAAGCCACAGAGCGGAACGCACCCGGAGCAAGCGGATCTGGCGCAGCAGGCCAAGCATCAACAGCCCGAACCAGACCCAGAGCGCCGCTTGCAGGATCGGCGCGGCGGCGGGCAGGAAGGGCAGGGTGGCTGAAGCTCCGAACACCCCGGCCACGCCCTTGATCGGGTGCAGCACAACGATGTCGGCAAGCACCCATGGGCTGCGCGGCAGTCGGCGTGCGGGCTTGCGGACGCTGACGCGCCAGATGCGCAGGCGGCGCAGCCAGGTTGTCGGGCGGGAGGGGCGCGGGCGCCGGATCACGGTCCACGGCATCTGCAGAAAGGGCACGACAGCGAGGCCCTGCCAGCGCGGGGCGTCATGCCAGAAAAGCACGCGGCCGAGACCGTCGAGCGTCAGCGTCACCCCTTCGAGTGCGGTTGATGCTGACTCGGCCTGCTGTCCCGGCCAGGGCAACCCGGTATGGCGCGAGAGCACCAGCCGGTAGGGATCGAGCGCGCCGACATGGTCCTGTGCTGCGGCGCCGGTGTCTAGGATCGGGCCCAGATAGCCGCCCTCGCGCACCAGATTCGGGTCCACCGGCAGCCAGCCCTTCCCGTCCCAGGCCTCGGCCCAGGCGTGTGGCGTGACCATCCATGGGGCGGTGATCAGCCCGAAGACCGGGCGCACCGGGATGCCCGAGGCCTGGCATACCGCGGCGAAGAGAAAGGCATACTCGCCGCAATCGCCCCAGCCGCGCGCCAGCGATGTCGCGGCCCCGCGGGCATCGCGTGGATACCTGTAGCGCAGCGCGTCGGCTGCGGCCTGCGCCAGCGCGGTGATGCGCGCGCCGGGATCGCTGATCCCCGCGACGCTTTCGGCCGCGAGGGCGCGCAGCGCGTCGTTCGGCACAATCATCGGTGCGGGCCCGTGATCTGCAGGACCCGGGGGCGGCAGGTCCAGATAGGCGCCCGGCACGAGGCGCTGCGTCTCGACCCGTGCGGTCACTGTGGCGATCTGCCCGCGTTCCAGCCGGATCAGGCGGCGGTGGCCATGTGCATCGGTGATGTCGCGCCCCGACGGCGCGTCGACCTCCAGCACGCGCTGATAGCCGTCATCCGCGGGGATCGGCAGCAGCACCTCAAGGGCGTCGTCCGCGGCATAACCCCATGGATCGAAGCGCAGCGTGATCGTTGCGGTAAAATTCGCCGGGTCTTTCATGTCTCCTCCTGTCCGGTCTGCGGACCGCCCGCGGCCGCCACCGCCACCAGCAGTGGCACCACACGGTCCGCAGGCACGGTGTAGCGCCCGCGCCGCTCGCTGCGCAGCCAGCCGGTGGCGGTGAGTTCCCGCAGGTGGTGGTGCAGTTGGCCCGTCGTGCCCTCGCCCAATGTGCCCGCCAGGGCGGCGGTGCCGCGCGTGCCGTTCAGCACGGCCTGCAGCAGATGCAGCCGCACCGGATGGCCCAGCGCGGCGAGGGCCGGGGCGATGTCGGACCAGTCTGCCGCCAGCAGCCCCCGCGCCGGGTGCCCCATCGACCAGTCCACGCGGGCAGGCCCCGGCAGATCGACGCTGCCCTCGAAGCGCACGCCTCCACCCGCCGGGGCCTCGGCGCGTAAGGCCTCCAGCGGGCCGCCCGCGCCCTGCAGCCGGGCGACCGCGGCTTCCAGCGCGGCGACGCGCTCGGCAAGATCGGGGGTTTCGGGCATTGTCAGGCCGCTAGATATACGTTAATACGCACAAACATATTTCTAGCATCCTCCCCTGTCAATGCCACCCTCTGCACGCGAGGAAGCCCATGTCACAGGCGATCCTGACCGAGGATCTGAGCAAGAGCTACGGCCCCACACGGGCGCTGGATGGCGTCAGCCTGGCGGTGCCTCGGGGGCAGGTCTTCGGGCTGCTGGGTCCGAACGGGGCGGGCAAGACGACCTTCGTGCGGGTGCTCTCGACGCTGATCCATCCCTCGGGCGGGCGGGCGGCGGTGCTGGGCCATGACGTCGTCACCCACCCGGGCGCGGTGCGGGCGCGCATCGCGCTGACCGGGCAGTTCGCCTCGGTGGACGAGGATCTGACGGGGCGCGAAAACCTGATGCTGCTGGCGCGGCTGCTTGGGCTGCCGGGCGCCCGGGCACAGGCGCGCTGTGGCGAGCTGCTGGCGGCCTTCGATCTGGAAGGGGCGGCGACGCGGCAGGTGCGCGGCTATTCGGGGGGCATGCGGCGGCGGCTGGACATCGCCGCCTCGATGATCGCGCGGCCCGAGCTGCTGTTTCTGGACGAGCCGACCACCGGCCTCGACCCCCGCGCCCGCGCCGATGTCTGGGCCATCGTGC
>PUOA01000235.1 GCA_003551925.1 Paracoccaceae bacterium | reverse complement strand
GGTGCAGCCCACAGCCCTCCGGCAGGGCAGCCATCACGGCATTCTGAAAGCCCGCCAGGCCCTTCGCCCCCTCTTTGCTCTTCAAATATCCCGGGGGGAGTCGGCGCAGCCCACGGGGGGCAGCGCCCCCCATTACGGCTCAGTCGATTCGCCGAAAGGTCGCCACCGGGCCGGAATTGTCGAAGAAGGGCACGCTCTCGACCGCACCGCCATTGAGCACCGCCGCCGCCTCGGCCAGCACCACTTCGGTCACGAAGGGCAGATCCAGCCGCCGCGCCTCGTCAAGGCCGATCCAGTGCAGATGGCTCAACTCCTCGCAGGCATGCGAGAAATCGTCCAGATCAGCCTCGATCCGGTCAGCATCGGCCAGAAAGAAACGCGCATCGAAACGCCGCGTCCGTCCCGGCGGGGTGATGGCGCGAAAGACATAGCGCAGGCCATCGGGGCTGGGGCGCAGACCGGCTTTGGCGAAGGCCTCCCAATCCGCGGGCAGCGGGCCCTGCCACGCGCCGGGCACAGCCAACATCAATCCCGCCTCTTCCCACAATTCGCGGATCGCGGCGCAGATCATCGCCTCGGGCGGCGGCGCGCTTTCGGTCACGGGCTGGAAGCGCAGCCGGCGCTGCTCATCGGCGCTCACCGGCGCGGCGAGGGTCACGCGGCTGTCATCGGGATCGACCGCGCCGCCGGGAAAGACGAACTTGTTGGGCATGAAGGCCGCCCCCGCGCCGCGCTGGCCCATCAGCACGCGCGGCGCGTCGGTCAGGGCATCGCGGATCAGCACGATCGTCGCCGCATCGCGGATCGGCATGCGATGGCCCTGATCCTCGGGGTCCCGGCGCGCGCCCTCGGCGCTGGTGGCGCTCATCCGCTCGCCTCGCCCCGGTCGAAACCATGCATCCGGCGCGACCATTGCAGCGCCACCATTGCCCCCTTGATTCGCGGCAACAGCCAAAGCGACATGACCAGCACCGCCGCCCAGCAAAGCGCGATCATCACCAGCGGCTCGGGCTGAAACGCCTTCCACACCGCCAGATAGAGCGTCATCACCAGCTTGCTGACGATCAGGATCGTCAACCAGGCCGGCCCGTCATCGGCGCGGTGATGATGCAGCGCCTCGCCGCAATGCGGGCAATGATCGCGCACGCGCAGATAGCCGGCCATCATCGCGCCCTCGCCGCAGGCGGGACATCGGCGGCGCCAGCCCAGCAGCATCGCGGGGCGCAGCGGGCGCTCATCGGGCGCCGGTTCGGGGAAATGGGGCATGGGGAAATCTCTCGGTCCTGACCGCCTGCCACGATAGGCGCTCACGGGCTGTGGTCAAGGCCACGCGCCTTGGTGAAAAAATCCTCACCGAAGGCGACGGAAACCCCGGTTCGCTCCGTTCAATACCTATCGAACGCCTTGACCGGCGCGACTGCCGGTCCTGACATCAAAGGAGAAGACCATGCAGATCAAGATGCTGATGACCGCAAGCGCGCTGGCGCTGGTGCTCGGGGCGCTGCCGGCGCTGGCGCAGGGTGGTGGCTACGGCGCCGGGTCGGGCGCGCGACCGGCGCTGCCCTCGGCCGTGTTCGACGAGATCGACAGCGATGGCGATGGCCAGATCAGCCTCGAGGAATGGACCGCCTTTCTGACCGATCACCGCGCAGAGCGGGTTGCGCAGCAAATCGAGGCGCGGGTGGACGCGATTTTCGAGGCAGGCGATGCCGATGGCGACGGGCAGCTGACCCGTGAAGAGCTGACCGAGGCGCTGACCCAGCTGCGCCAGGAGCGCATGGCCGAGCGCCAGTCCTGGCGCGAGCGGCGCGGCCAGATGCATGGTCAGATGCGCGGCATGCGTTACGGGCAGGCCGCAGGCCGGATGCGCGGCGAGCCCCGCAGCGAGCAGGACGCTCAGGCCGGGCAGGCCGAGCGCCTGGGCGAGCGGGCTCGGGGTCAGGCGGGCCGGATGATGGGCCGCTTCGCCAGCACCGAGGATCGCGCCGAGCGGATGTTCCAGCGAATCGATAGCGATGGCGACGGCTTCATCAGCCCCGAGGAACTGGCCGCAGCCCAGGAGCACTGGGAAAACCGCGTCGCGCGTTTCGAACAGCGCATGCAGCGCCGCATGGAAAGGGGCCGGGCGCGTGACGGACGCGGTGGTGCGCAAACCGACTGAACCGTCCGGGGGGCCTCGGCGATGGGCTTGTGTCTTGCCACCGGATACGGACACTGGCGCGGCGGTACCATACCGCCCGCCTGATGGAGGGCCCAAAGCCCATGGCCGACGCCGCCCGCCCGCCTCGAACGGTCGATCCGGCCGCCACCGCGCGCGCCGAGGCCCACAGCCGGGACTCGGCGCTGATGGCGCGCTACGGTGCCGGCGATGCCGCGGCGGCGCGAGCGCTGGTGGCGCGGCTGGGCCCCGGCGTGCTGGCGCTGGCGCGGCAACTCACCGGCGATCCGGCCGAGGCCGAGGACATCACCCAGGAGGCCATGTTGCGCCTGTGGCAGATCGCCCCCCGCTGGCAGGCGGGCCAGGCGGCACCGGCCAGCTGGCTGCACCGGGTGACGGTCAATCTGGCCATCGATCGCCTGCGCCGCCGCCGAGGGGTGGCGCTGGATGCCATCGCCGAGCCCCCCGCGCCCGATCCGCCCCCCGCCGAGGCGCTGATCGATGCCGACCGCGCGAAGGCGCTGGAAGCAGCGCTGGCACAATTGCCCGAGCGCCAGCGCATTGCGGTGGTGCTGCGCCATATCGAGGGCTATGCCAATCCCGAGATCGCGGCGCTGCTCGATATCGGCGTCGAAGCCGTCGAAAGCCTGACCGCGCGCGGCAAGCGCCGGCTCGCCGACCTGCTGGCGCCTCGGCGCGACGAACTGGGATATGACAGATGAGCAAGAACCGCGACGAGCAACCCGATACTGACGCCAGCCTCGCGCCCTTCTTCGCCGCCGCGCGCCACCAGCGTGAGGCGCCGCTTGATCCGGCGCTGGCCCGCCGGCTGACCGAGCAGGCTTTGGCGGCGATGCCGGACGCGGCCAGCCCGGCCCCGCGCCGGCGCCAGCGCGCGCGTCTCGGCGACTGGCTCGACCGGCT
>PUOA01000277.1 GCA_003551925.1 Paracoccaceae bacterium | reverse complement strand
GGTTCAGCGTGGCCGGGTTGAACGGGTCATGCGGCGCGATCCACGGCGCGAGCGCGGCGGCGAGGATGATGACGATCGCCACCAGCGCCGCCACGATCGCCACGGGCGATTTGCGGAACGAATACGCGACATCGCTGTCCCAGGCGCGGGCGAACGCGCCGGGCGTCGGTTTTTCGGGGGTGTCGGTCATCTGGCGTCGGCCTCCCGGGGGTCAGTGGCGCGCGCCGCTGCGTTCGACACGCAGGCGCGGATCGACGGCGAAATACAGCAGATCGACGATCAGGTTGATGATCACGAACACCAGCGCGATCAGCATCAGATAGGCCGCCATCACCGGCACATCGACGAACTGCACCGAGCGGATGAACAGCGCGCCCACGCCGGGCCACTGGAACACGGTTTCGGTGATGATCGAGAACGCGATGATCGAGCCCATCTGCAGCCCGGTGATGGTGATCACCGGCACCATGGTGTTCTTGAGCGCATGGCCGAAATTCACCGCGCGGTTCGACAGCCCGCGCGCGCGGGCGAACTTGATGTAGTCGGCGCGCAGAACCTCCAGCATCTCGGCGCGCACAAGGCGCATGATCAGCGTCATCTGATAGAGCCCCAGCGTGATCGCCGGCAGGATGAGCGAGGCGCGCCCGGACTCGGTCAGCAGCCCCGTCCGCCACCAGTTGCCCACGAACACCGCGTCGCCGCGTCCGAAGGACGGCAGCCATTGCAGTTCCACCGCGAACACCCAGATCAACAGGATCCCGATCAGAAAGGTGGGCAGCGACACGCCGATCAGCGACACCGTCATGATCGTGCTCGACGCCCAGCCGCCGCGGCGCAGCGCCGTGTAGACGCCCAGCCCGATGCCGAACACGAAGGCGCAGATCCCCGACACCAGCGCCAGTTCCAGCGTGGCGGGCAGCCGCGACAGGATCAGCTCCATCACCGGTTGCTGCAACCGGTAGGAGATGCCGAAATCGCCGACCATGGCGCGGGTGATGAAGGTGTAGAACTGCACCACGAACGGGTCGTTGAGGCCCAGCGCCTCGCGCAGCTCGGCGCGTTCGGCCAGCGTCGCTTCCTGCCCGACCATCGACGCGATCGGGTCGCCCACGAAGCGGAACAGCGAAAACGCCACCAGCGCCACGCACAGCATGACGATCACCGATTGCAGCAGCCGACGCAGGATGAAGGCGAGCATGGGCGCATCCGTGGCCATGAAAAGAAGGTCAGAGCGTATGACCTGAAACGCAGTGCCCGCGCGGCATGACCCGCGCGGACACCAAAGTCAATCCGGGTTCAGTCGAACGTGACCGTTGCCATGAAGGGCTGGTTCTCGGGGTGCACGTCCAGATTGATCCCGTCGCGCATGGCGTAGGCCAGAACCTGGTTGTGGACGTTCAGGAAGATCCGCTCTTCCATCACCTCGGCCCAGATCTCGGCGATCAGCGCGTCGCGCTCGTCCAGATCCGTCATCGTGGCAAGCGCCTCGATCTTCTCGTCCAGTTCGGGGTTCGAGTAGCGCGAGCCGTTGAACGATCCGTAGCTGCCCTCGCGGGTGTGGACCAGGAAGTCGAACACATACTGGCTGTCGAAGGTCGGCACGCCCCAGCCCAGCAGGTAGAAGTCGGTCTCCCAGTTCTCGATCAGCGGGAAGTGGAGCGAACGCGTCTGCGCGTTCAGGTTCACGTTGATGTCGATGCGCGCCAGCATCCCCACCAGCGCCTGGCAGATCGCCTCGTCGTTGAGGTAGCGGTCATTGGGGCAGTCCAGCGTGACCGTGAAGCCGTCGCCATAGCCGGCTTCGGCCATCAGCGCGCGGGCGGCCTCGAGGTCGGGGGCGCCGAAGGCGTCCATTTCCTCGGTCCAGCCGTTGACGAAGGGCGGCAGCGGCGCGGCCGAAGGCTGCGACTCGCCGCGCATCACCACCTGGCGGATCGCCTCGCGGTCCAGCACCAGCGCCATCGCCTCGCGCACCTCGGGGCTGGCGAAGGGGTTGGAGTCGACATTGGCCGAGGCCAGCGTCTCGGAGGTCATGTCGTAGCTGAAGAAGATGTTGCGGTTTTCCGGGCCGCGGGTGACGGTGATGCCGTCGGTCCCTTCAAGCCGCGCGATGTCCTGCACGGGGACGTCCTGCACCACATCGACCTCGCCCGACA
The DNA here is from genome assembly GCA_003551925.1 of Paracoccaceae bacterium. Lineage (GTDB taxonomy): Bacteria > Pseudomonadota > Alphaproteobacteria > Rhodobacterales > Rhodobacteraceae > Rhabdonatronobacter. The sequence goes on along the minus strand of PUOA01000277.1, from coordinate 930 downwards.
GCAGCGCGGCGACGCGGGTCGCGGCCTCCGAGATCGGGGTGTAGATGATCTCGGTCACCTCGGGGGCGTCGTCCCAGTGATCTGCGAACACCTGCAGGACGGTGCGCACCTCGGGGTCGCGCTCGACCAGCATGTAGGGGCCGGTGCCGTTGGTGTTGCGCACCGAATAGGCCTCCTCGCCGGCGGCGAAGTCAGGGGCGGTTTCGACGCCGTTTTCCTCGGCCCACGCCTTCGACATGATGAAGGTGTTGGTCAGGTTCTGCACATAGAGCGGCGCGGGACCGGCCATGCGCACCTCGACCGTGTGGTCGTCGACGGCAGTGACCTCTTCGACGGCGGCGTGCAGCGCGGCCATCCCCGACGGCGGCGTGCGCGCGCGGTCGAGCGAGAACACGACATCCTCGGCGGTCAGCGGGGTGCCGTCATGGAAGGTCACGCCCTCGCGGATGCGGAAGACCCAGACGGTGTCGTCGTCCTCGCTGATCTCCCACTCGGTGGCCAGCCGCGGCTGCAGGTTGCCGTCGACATCGCGGCGGACCAGCGTTTCGTAGATGTGGTGGTTGAGCGTGTGGGTGGGGCCTTCGTTCTGGCTGTGGGGGTCCATGGTCAGTGCATCGCCCACGCGCGCCCAGCGCAGCGTTTCGGCGCTTGCAGCGACGCTGGACAACGCCAGCACCATCGCTGCGGTCCCCATCATCAGCCGCGAGCGCAGCGGCGAGCGGAGTTCCCTGAAGGACATTGGTGTCTCCCTTTTGGTGTGTCTTGTGCCCGACACCGCCGAAGCGCGGGCATGTGCCATGAGTCGAACCAATCGCGCGACATGTCAATCGCCGATCGTCGCGCCTGACGCGCGCTTGATTGCGCAGGCCTGCCGCATCGCGCGGCGAGCGCCTGCCGAGGCCATATCGCCGTGCCGTGCCGTGCCGGCGG
>PUOA01000336.1 GCA_003551925.1 Paracoccaceae bacterium | reverse complement strand
CTACAAGAAGCCTGATCTGACGATGGTGCTCAACGGTGCGCTGGCGGGCCTCGTGTCGATCACCGCCGAGCCGCTGACGCCGGGGCTGGGCATGGCCACGCTGATCGGCGCCGTGGGCGGTGTGATCGTGGTGCTGACCATCCCGATGCTCGACAAGTTCAAGATCGACGATGTGGTCGGCGCCATTCCGGTGCACCTGTTCGCCGGCATCTGGGGCACCATCGCGGTGGTCCTGACCAACCCCGATGCGAGCTTCGTGACCCAGATCATCGGCATCGTGGCCATCGGCGCGGTGATGTTCGTGGGCTCGCTGATCGCATGGCTGATCCTGAAGGCGATCATGGGCATCCGCGTCGGCGACGAAGAGCAGATGACCGGGCTCGACACCACCGAGATGGGCATGGAAGCCTATCCCGACTTCTCGAAAGGCTGAGCCTCTCCTGCTGTAGAAGCCTTTCGCCTGGCCCGGACCGCAAGGTCCGGGCCGTTTTCGTGTCCGGCGGGCGCGCGCGCTCAATCGCCCCTGGGCGGTGCCTCGAGCGAGCAGCACCCGGTCAAGAGCGGCGCGTCCGCACCCGGCATCACGCCCACCGACAGGCCGAACAGGAAATCGCTCATCGAATCCGAGCATTCCTGCTGGTGAATGAACGCCGTGAGCCCACCCTCGGCGCGGATCATCCGGCGCAGATCGCTGCGCCCCGAGGCATCCTGCGCGATGTCGATGCGGTGCATGCTCGGATCGCTGCCCATCGACGCGAACCGCAGCGCGCCGTCGGCGTAGCGCAGGTTCCAGAAGGGCTCGGCGCCGTAGCAGCGCAGCCCCACGGGCATGTTGTAATTGTCGATATGGACGCCGCGCGGCTCCATGTAGCGCATGAACACCCAGCCCGTGGCCTCGGTCCCCTCGCGCGTGTTGATCCGGCCCCAGCGCCCGTCCGCGTCAAGCGCCGTGACCTCGATCCCCGTGGCATCGGGGGCAAGCCCGCCGATGATCTCGGCCCGCGCGGTGGGCGCGGTGCGGATGTTGAGCACGTCGTCCCAGGCCACCCCCGTCACATCATGCAGTTCGGGCACCCGGAGGTCGGCGGCTGCGCCCGCCGCGCCCGCCACAAGCGCCAGAACCGCCAGCGAAACCTTGCGCATCGTCACTCTCCCCTGTTCCAACATGGAGCCCGAGCATAGGCCCGCGCGGCGGGCTCGGGCAAGCGGCGCGGGCAAGCGGCGCGGGCAAGCGGCGCGCATTGTCTCCGGCGCGTGACGCCCCTAAGATGCCCGACAAACCCCGCAACCTGCCGGAGACCGTCATGCTCGAAGCGCTCAACCCGCCGCCCAAGGACAAGATCATCGAATTGATGGCGCAATTCCGCGCCGACCCGCGCGACGGCAAGATCGACCTCGGCGTGGGCGTCTACAAGGACCCCGAAGGCCGCACCCCGGTGATGCGCGCCGTGCGCGCCGCCGCCCACCGCGTGATCGAGGCCGAGACCACCAAGGCCTATGTCGGTCTGGCCGGAGACGCCGCGTTCAACGAGGCGATGACCGCGCTGGTGCTGGGCGACGCGCTCGATCCCGCGCGCACGGCGTCGGTGGCCACACCCGGCGGCACCGGCGCGATCCGCATCGCGGCCGAACTGATCCGCAACACCGCGCCCGAGGCGACCGTGTGGCTGTCCGATCCCACCTGGCCCAACCACCCCGCGATCCTGAGCTACCTGAAAATCCCGCAGACCAGCTATCGCTATTTCGACGCCACCACCGGCGAGGTCGATTTCGACGCGATGATGGCCGACCTGGCCGGGGTGCAGCGCGGCGACGTGGTGCTGCTGCATGGCTGCTGCCACAACCCCACCGGCGCCAATCTGAGCCCCGTGCAGTGGCAGGCGGTGGCCGATCTGCTGCTGGAGAAGGGTGCGACGGCGTGGATCGACATCGCCTATCAGGGTTTCGGCGACGGGCTGGACGCGGACGCCTACGGCACGCGTCTGCTGGCGCGGCAGCTGCCGGAACTGCTGATTGCGGCGTCGTGCTCGAAGAATTTCGGCGTCTACCGCGAGCGCGCGGGGATCCTGATGGCGATCTCGGGCAAGGGGGCCGACACGGGCGTGGTGCAGGGGAACCTGAATTCGCTCAACCGGGTGAACTACTCGTTCCCACCCGATCACGGCGCGCGGCTGGTCAGCACGGTGCTGCACAGCGACGATCTGCGCGCCGAGTGGGCCGAGGAGCTGGAAGCCGTGCGCACCTCGATGCTGGGGCTGCGCACGCAGCTGGCCGAGGAGCTGCGCCGGCTGACCAACTCCGACCGCTACGACTTCATCGCGCGGCACCGGGGCATGTTCTCGAGGCTGGGACTGTCGCCCGAGGCGGTGGCGAAGCTGCGCGAAGAGCACGGCATCTACATGGTGGGCGATTCGCGGATCAACATCGCCGGGCTGAACCAGCACAGCGTGCCGGTGCTGGCGCGCGCCATCGCGTCGCTGGATGGCTGACGCGATGATCCACGCGCTTGACGGCGTGGCGCCCGACCTTCCGGCGCCCGACCGCCGCTTCATCGCCCCCGACGCGGCGGTGATCGGGCGCGTGCGGCTGGCCGACTGGGTGTCGGTGTGGTTCGGCGCGGTGCTGCGCGGCGACAACGAGGAAATCGTCATCGGCGCGGGCAGCAACGTGCAGGATCTGTGCGTTCTGCACACCGACCCGGGCTTTCCGCTGCGCGTGGGGCGCGACTGCACCATCGGCCACCGCGCGCTGCTGCATGGCTGCACGGTGGGCGACGGGTCGCTGGTCGGCATGGGTGCGATGGTGATGAACGGCGCGCGGATCGGGCGGAATTGCCTGATCGGCGCCGGGGCGCTGGTGACCGAGGGCAAGGAGATCCCCGACCGCTCGCTGGTGCTGGGCAGCCCGGGGCGCGTGGTGCGCACGCTCGACGACGCGGCGGTGGCGGGGCTGGCGCGCTCGGCGGCGAGCTACCGCGAGAAGATCGCGCGGTATCAGGCGCTGCAGCGGGGCGCTGACTGACCGACCGCGGCACAAGCCGAGACCCGTGGGAGCGCCCGCGAGGCGCACCCCACCCACCCACCCGTGCGCCTCG
>PUOA01000039.1 GCA_003551925.1 Paracoccaceae bacterium | reverse complement strand
GGGCGTCGCCGCCGTCGGGGCGGGCCCCTTCTCGGACGGCGACGAGGTTCTCGATCCGGATGCCGAAGGCCTCGTCGCGGTAGTAGCCGGGTTCGATCGACACGATCATGCCCGCCTGCAGCTTGGTGGTGCCGGCGCGCGACAGCCGCTGCGGGCCTTCATGCACCGACAGGAACGACCCCACCCCGTGGCCCGTTCCGTGGTCGAAGTCGCGCCCCGTGCGCCACAGCGGCGCGCGCGCCAGCGCGTCAAGATGTGCGCCGTTGAGGCCGCGCGGGAAGCGGGTGCGCGACAGCGCGATCAGCCCTTGCAGCACGGCGGTGAAGGCCTCGGCCTCGGCCACGCCGGGCGAGCCCACGGCGATGGTGCGGGTGATGTCGGTGGTCCCGTCGCGGTACTGCCCGCCCGAATCGATCAGCATCAGCTCGCCCGTGCGCAGCGCGCGGTTGCTGGCATCGGTCACGCGGTAATGCACGATCGCGCCGTGCGGGCCGGCGCCCGCGATGGTGTCGAAGGCGATGTCCTCGAGCGCGCCGGTGGCGCGGCGTTCCGCTTCAAGCCGGCGGACGAGGTCGATTTCGGTGAGCGGTGTGCCCGCGGTGATCGCGGTGTCGAGCCAGCACAGGAAACGCGTCACCGCCGCGCCGTCGCGGTGATGCGCGGCGCGCGCGCCGGCAAGCTCGGCCTCGGTCTTGCAGGCTTTGGGCAGCAGGCACGGGTCGGCGCCGGGGCTGATGGCGATTCCGGCCTCGGTCAGGATGTCGGCGATGCGCAGCGGCGCGGTGTCGCGGTCCAGCCGCACCGGCCCGTCAAGCGTGCGCAGCGCGGGTTCGAGCGCCTCGGGGGGGCGGGGGGTGACGATGCCGCCGAACTGCGTGAGCACCTCGGGCGGCAGGCGGGCTTCGTCCACGAAGAGCGTCACGCTGGCGCCGTCATGGATGATGGCGAACGCCTGCACCACCGGCAGCCGCGGCAGGTCGCGCCCGCGGATGTTCAGCAGCCACGCGATGCTGTCGGGCAGGCTGAGCACCGCTGCGCGCTGGCCGTCCGTGCGCAACGTCTCGGCGATGCGGGTGCATTTTGCGGCAAGGCTGTCGCCGGCCATCGCCTCGGGGTGGCGCTCGACCGGGCTGCGCGGGGGGGCGGGCTGGTCGGTCCAGAGCGCGTCGATCGGGTTCGCGGCGCGCTGCAGCGTCACGCCGCTCCCGGCGAGCGCGGTTTCGAGCCTCGTGATCTCGGCGGGCGTGTGCAGCCACGGGTCGAAGCCGATCACCGCGCCGTTGGGGCAGGCGTCGCGCAGCCAGTCGGCGGGCTTGGTGTCGGGCCAGGGCACGGGGGTGAAATCGGGCGCGCATTGCAGCCGCGCCTGCACCCGGTAGCGGCCATCGACGAACAGCCCGGCGCGGTCGGGCAGCACGATGGCGAACCCCGCCGAGCCGGTGAACCCGGTGAGCCAGGCGAGCCGCTCGTCGCGCGCGGCGACGTATTCGCCCTGATGCGCGTCGGCGCGCGGGCACAGCCAGCCGTCGAGCCCCGCGCGCGCCAGCGCCTCGCGCAGCGCGGCAAGCCGCGGCGGGCCGTCTTCGGGGCGGGTGGTGGCGGTGAAGCTCTGGAACATGGGGGCTGCCTTGGTTGGATGGGCTGACGCTAGCCAGCGCATCCGCCAAGATCAATCGCCAAGCGTGTGGGCGCGTGGTATGGCACGCGCATGAGGCGGTCTGCACGGGATGAGGCGATGGCGCTTGCGCGCGCGGTGTGGGGCGGCGCGCCGGGCGGTGCTGTCATGCGCGCCGACGGCTATGAGGCGACGCTGGCGATGCTGCGCGTTCTGGCGCGCGCGCGGTTGCCGGGGGCCGAGGCCGCGCAGGCCGCCGCGCGGCGCTGGCCGGGATCGATCGACGCGGGCCTGCTGGCGGTGCGGCTGGCGGACCCGGCGGGGCGCGACGCTGCGCTGGCGGAACTCGAGGCGCGGGTGCGCGCGGCCAACCGCCGCCGCGCGGCCGTGGCCGAGGGGTGGTTGCACTGGGGCGAGCCCGCGCGGGCGCGGGCGGCGCTGGCGGAGATCGATCCGCGCTCGGACACCGCGCGCGCCGACATCGCCCGCCGCGCGGCGCTGGCGATCGAGGCGGGGGATTTCGACGCCGCGGCGCGCGATCTGGAGCCGGACATGCTGGCGCTGCAGGCGCGGCTGATCTACCGGCGCGACGGGGCGGCGGCGCTTGGCGCCCATCTCGCGCAGGCGCAGGGCGGCGCGGCGCTCTGGTCGGAGGCCTTCGCGCTGCTGCTGGCCGAGCGTGATTTCACACGGCTTCCCTGGGTGCTGGCGCGTTGGCGCGAAGGCGCGAGCGACGCAGCCGTGGCGCGCGCCGAGGCGCGGCTGGCGCTGGAGCGCGGCGACGCGGACGCGGCGCTGGCGGGATTGCGCGCGCGGCTGGACACGGGCGCGCCCTGGGGCTGGGCGGCGGCGGATCACGCGCTGTGGCTGCGCGCGCAGACCCCGGATGCGGGACTGCTTGCGCATGCGCAGGCGGCGTGTCGGGTGCATGCGGACCACGCCGGGCTCGCGCATCTTGCGCGCCGGCTGGCCGAGGCGGTGCAGGATTGGCGCAGCCTCGACCCCGCGCCACAGGGTGCGGCCGAAATCGCCGCCCGCGCCGCGCTGCGCTTCGGGTGTCCCGGGCGCGCCGCGGGCTGCGTTGCGCGCGCGCCTGCCACCGCCGCCACGGCACGGCTGCGGGCCGAGGCGCTGGCGCTTGCCGGACGCCCGGTGGCGGCGCAGGCCGCGTTGCGACGTGCGGCGCCGCAGGACGCGCCGAGCCGCGCCGATCTGGCGCTGGCCAAGGCGGATCTGGCGCTGGGCAGCGGCGATGTGCGACGCGCGCTGGCGCTGCTGGATCCGGTGCGCGCGCGGTTCCCCGACCGGATGCCGCTGTGGCTGCTGACCGCCCGCGCCGAGTTCCTGCGCCAGGACCCCGCCGCCGCAGCAGCCGCGCTCGAGCGGTTCCGGCAGCTCAAGTCCGCGCAGCTGGGCGCGCCGCCGCCCGCGGACATGCGCGACCTGCTCGTGGCGGATGCCGGGCACGCGGGGCAGGCACTG
>PUOA01000239.1 GCA_003551925.1 Paracoccaceae bacterium | reverse complement strand
GGGCGCGCGGCCGCATCTGATCCGGACCGTGCACGGTGTCGGATACATGATCGTGGCGTGACCCGCAGCGCGCGCGCTTTGCAACCCCGAATTGCACACATTTGAAAGAAATCGCCCTGATCTTGCCGTTCGGGTTGTGGATAACGACGCTCGAGGACGACACACAGGAGGGCGATCATGTCCGTCAGTATCTTCCGTTATGGGCGCAGGCTCGGCACGTCGATCCGGCTGCCGATAACCTATCGCGAGAAAGCCTCCTGGCAGCCGCAGGTGAATGACCGCTTCCCGGACTTCACTGCCGTGACCACCCGAGGGTCGCTGAGCCTGCACGAGTGGGCGCGCGGCTGCTGGGTCTATCTCATGTCGCACCCTGCGGCGTTCACCCCCGTCTGCAGCACCGAGCTTGGCGAATTGGCGAAGCGCGCTGCCGAGTTCGACGAGCGCAACGTGCGGATCATCGCCCTGACCCGCGACAGCGTCGAGCAAATCGGCGCCTGGACGCGTCAGATCGAAGCGATCTACGATGCGCGCGTCTCCTTCCCGCATATTGCGGACCCGGAAGGCGTGATCTCGCGCGCCTGCGGGCTGGTCTCGCGCGAGGCGGAATGGAACGGACGGATGTGCGCGCGCCGCACCTATCTGATCGATCCGAAGGGTGTGATCCGGGCGATCTTCGATTACCCGCTGGCTGTCGGGCGTTCGGTGGACGAAGCGCTGCGCACCATCGACGCACTTCAGATCGCGAGCAACTTCGGCGCCTTCACGCCGGGTGAGTGGAAACTCGGCGAGCCGCTGCTCGTCGCGGACGAGGAATCGGAGGGGGGACTCAAGCGGTTCATCGGACGACAGGTTCGCACCTTCGCGCCGTATCTGAAGCTTGTCGATCTGAGCAGCCGAACCTCGGAGGACCCGCGGAAAAAAGCCTCGGGCACTGCCGCCCCCGCAACCTCGGCCCGATCCGTTCAGCGAAAATCGGTCATGGCACGATTGCTGCCGTCACCCGAGGGCGCAGACGACAAGGACTTGCACGGGCATCTGTTCGATGAAGGCGGCGGGAGAGCTTCTGCCCCGCACGACCGCGGTCCCATTCGGCAACGCTGAGGCGAAGCGCCCCGCGAAAGCACCATCGAAGCAAACCCGTGCATCGTGCCGGAGGCCGGCTTGGCCGTCGCGGGTGCTGCGCGTGCCAAGGAGAGTGACATGAAGTCGGAAATCATTGTGGATGCCAGCCTGGCGAGAAAGGCCGTTCCAGCCGCCCTGACCGAGAGCGGGCGGGCGTCCTGCGCGCGCCGGGTTCTTGTGCTTGATGACGAAATCGACGTTGCGCGGACCATCGCCGCGCAGGTTTCGGCGCTTGGACACGAGGCCCGGGCGGTGACGGATCATGAGGCCTTCTGCCGGGAATTGAGCGCCTTCCGGCCCGAGATCCTGATCATCGACACCTGCATGCCCGGCCACGACGCGCTGGACGTGGTCAGGGACCTGAAAGCGACGAGCGAAACGCAGATCATCGTCACCAGCGGGTTCGGGCGGCGGATGATCGAAACCGTGGTGCATTCGGCCCGGCATTACGGCCACGATGTCCTGGGCGCCCTGCCCAAGCCCATCCGCCGCAAGGCGCTGGATGGATTGCTGAAGCAGGCGCTTGTGCGCGCGGCTCCGCAACCGCCGCGGACCGCGCCGGACGGCGCGCCCCCCGCGCCCCCCGCGCCCACCGCCGCCGAACTGGGTGATGCCCTGCAGCGCAAGGAATTCCTGGCCTATTTTCAGCCGAAGCGCTGCCTCAAGACCAATAGCATCTGCGGGTTCGAGGCCCTTGTGCGCTGGAGCCACCCGCGCCACGGGGTGCTGTCGCCCGCCGCGTTCCTGCCTCAGATCCTCGAACACGGTCTGGAGGCGGACCTGACCTTCCAGATGCTGGACCAGGCCTGCGACTTTCTCGCCAAGCTGCCGCATCCCGGGCTGCGTGTCGCGATCAACTGTTCGCTTGCCACGGTGCAACTGCCCGAATTCCGCAAGCGGCTTGATGCAGCGGTCCTGCGCCACAGGCTGATCCCCGGCAGGCTGATCATCGAAGTCACCGAATCCGGAAATGCAGAGCTTCCGCAACACGCGATCGAGACGCTGGTGCGGCTGCGCATGGCGGGCTACGAGCTCTCGATCGATGATTTCGGAACCGGCGTGTCATCGCTCATGCGCCTGGTCCGGGTGCCGTTTGCGGAACTCAAGATCGACCGCAGCTTTGTTGACGGCCTGAGCAAGTCGGATGAGGCGCAGGACATCGTTGCATCGCTCGTCACGCTGGGGCGGACGCTGGACATGTATGTCAGCGTCGAAGGGATCGAGGACGCGGCGACGCTGGATCGCATCACTGCGCTGGGGTGCGATGTTGCGCAGGGCTATTTCATCGGGCGCCCCATGCCCGCCGATGCCGCCGCGCGGATGTATCTGGAAGCGTCGGGCGCGTGACAGGGGTTGTGGACTCCGTGCCACAACTTTTGCATGTTCGCGGGGTGCGTCCGCCCCAAACGTGAGCGGCAGACTTGATCGACCTATCCGCGAAGCAGTTGCAAGCGTTCGATCTGCTGCCGCACCCCGTGTGGGTGTTCGGGCAGGACAGCCTCAAGGTTCTCGCCGCGAATGCTGCCGCCTGCGACTGGCTGGGATACCCGCGCGACGGGCTCGTCGGGACAAGCATCACCGACATTCGCCCGCCCGGCGAACGCGAGGCGCTGCGCGCGCGCATCGCGGCGTTTCTGGCAGATGAGCAGGCCGACGTGGCCGCCTATCCCGACGCATGGCAGATCCGGGCGCGTTCCGGGGCGACGCATCACGCATCGGTTCACTGGCGCAAGGTCATGCATGACGGGCGGCCCGCGGTGCTTGCGACCTTCACCGATCTGACCGACGAGCATCGGGTGCATCAGCGCCTTCGGGAGCGTGAGGCCGAGCTTGCGCAGCAGCCCGGGCGCGCGCCCCTGTCCGACAGCACCTTTGCCCGCCTGTTCGACGCCGCGCCCGGACAAATGCTGGTCCTCTGCCCCGAAACGCACCGGATTGTGGCCGGCACCGCCGATTTCGCGCGGGCCACGGGAAAGCGCCCGTCGCAGCTGCGCGGGCGTAGCTTCTTCGATGCGTTCCCGCCCGCGTCGCGTGAGGAAGGCGCGCGCGACGCAGAGCGGCTGCGACGCTCGTTCCACCTGGTCGCGCGCTCGAAGTCGGCGGATGTGCTCCCGGTCATTCGGTGCGCGATCACGGGGCCGGATGGCGTGCTGCGCGCGCGGTCCTGGAGCATTGTCAACACCCCGGTCCTCGACGATCGGGGCGCGGTGGAGTTCATCATCGTCCGGGTGCTCGATGTGACCGAGCTGTCCGAGCATGCACGGCGCAGCGATGCCTCGCAGGGCGATGCGAGCGCAGTTTCCGGCCTGCTTCATGACCTGACCCTGCGCGCGGACGAGACCGAGACGCGGCTGGTTCGGCTTGCCTCGCTCGAGGCGCGCTTGCGCAGTGCCGAGGAACTGCTCGGTATGGGCGAGTGGGAATACGATCTCGACCTGCAGAAGAGCGAGTGGTCGGAACGGGTCTACGAGATCTATGGCTGGCCCAGGGACCGGCCCGCCCCCGACCGCGAAAGCTACTACGATCTGATCCACCCTGACGACAAGCCGCTCGCTAGGGAGAACGCGCTCGCCTTCCGGGAAGGCGCAAGCGGCAAGTATGAATTTCGCCACCGTATCGTCCGCCCCGACGGCGAGGTCAGGGTCATGCGCGGCATCGGCAAGCGTTACCGCCTTGGCGGCAGGGATCGGGTGATCGGTGTTGTCCAGGACATAACCGAAATCATTGGTATCACCGCCGAGTTGCAGGAGGCGGCGCATCTGATCAACCTCGCCGGGGAGAAGGCGCAGCTCGGCGGCTGGCGCGTCGATCTGGACCGCAATCGGCTGACATGGACCGCCGGGACGTTCCGCATCCATGAGATCGAGAGCGGCGAAGAGCCATCGCTGGAAGCGGCGCTCGCGTTCTATGCGCCCGGAAGCAGCAGCGTCATTTCCGACGCGTTCGAACGCTGCGCCACCGAGGGGCGTGACTTCGACGAGATTGCCGAGCTCGTGACCGCGAAGGGCAACCGCATCTGGGTGCGCGCCATCGGTATGCCGGTGCGTGACGCTTCGGGCCGGATCGTCGCCGTGCAGGGCGCGTTGCAGGACATGAGCGACTTGCGGCGGACCGAAGAGCGCCTGAACGAGGAGCTGTTCCAGCGCGCCAACGTCCTGGAAAACATCAGCGATGCGTTCTTCACCCTCGATGAAGACTGGCGGTTCACATATGTCAACGCCGAGGCGGAACGGCTGCTGCTCCGCCGCCGTGATGAGCTGCTCGATCGCGTGATCTGGGATGAATTCCCCGCCGCCATCGGCAGCGCGTTCCAGACAACCTATGAACGGGTGCGCAGCGATGGCCGCAGCCGGCGCTTCAGCGAGTATTACGCGCCGCTGGAGACCTGGTTCGAGGTCAACGCCAACGCGGTGCCCGACGGGCTGGCGGTCTATTTCCGCGACGTCACGCAGGACCGGCGCCGCAACGAGCAACTGCGGCTGCTGGGGCTTGCGGTCGAAAACCTCAACGACATGGTCCTTGTCACCGACGCCAATCTCGATGCGCCCGACGGGCCGAGGATCACATTTCTGAATCCGGCGTTCAGCCGGTTCATGGGGTATTCGTCAGAGGACGTTCTGGGACGAACCCCGCGCATGTTCCAGGGCCCCGAAACCGACCGCGCGGAGCGCAGCCGCATCCGGGCAGCGCTGGAACAGGGCCAGCCGGTCCGGGGCGAGTTGATCAACTACCGCCACAACGGGCAACCCTACTGGTTGGAACTCGCCGTGAACCCGGTTCATGACGAAGCCGGCGAGGTTGTCAGTTTCGTCGCGATCCAGCGTGACATTTCCGAGCGCAAGCAGGTCGAGCAGGACAACCGGATCAACGAAGAGCGCTTCCGGCTGGTCGCCTCGATGGCAAGTGACGCAATCTGGGATCTGGACCTTCAGACCGGCAAGTTGTGGTGGAGCCGCGGCCTGACCGAGATCTTCGGTCACGCGTCCGACCCCGATCAATGGACCACCACCACCTGGCGCGAGCATGTCCACCCGGACGACCTGCAGCGGATCCTGCGGCTTGAAGAGGACGCAATGGACAGCGGCGCACGCCGGTTCACCCAGGAATACCGGTTCCGAATGGGTGATGGCTCATGGGCGCTGGTCTCGGACAACGGGATCATCTTCCGCGACGATGCCGGAAAGCCGGTGCGCATGCTGGGCAGCCTGTCGAACATCAGCGAGAAACGCGCCGCCGACGAGCGCCGGCAGCAAGCACAGCGGCTGGAAGCGATCGGGCAGCTAACCGGCGGGGTGGCGCATGATTTCAACAACATCCTCACGGTCATACTCGGCAACGCGGAGATGCTGCTCGATCATCTGGGCAACGATGCCCAGGCGCATGCGATGGCCGATGTGACGATCCGGGCCGCCGAGCGCGGCGCCGAACTCACGGACCGGCTGCTGGCCTTCGCCCGCCGCAAACCGCTGGAGCCCGAGGTTCTGGACCTCAACAAACGCCTGCCGGCGGTGGAAGCCCTCATTCGGCGCACCTTGCCCGAGAGCGTCGATATCCGGATCGACCGCGCGCCCGGGCTGTGGGCGACCGAAGTGGACCCCGGGCAGCTCGAGGTGGCGCTGCTCAACCTGGCCGTGAACGCGCGTGACGCGATGCCCGATGGCGGAAGCCTGACGATCGAGACGCACAACACCTGGCTGGACGAGTCCTATGCCGCCAGTCATTCCGAGGTGTCAGCGGGAGACTACGTGCTGCTTTCGGTGTCCGATACCGGGCACGGGATGGATCAGGACACACTGCAACGCGCCTTCGAACCCTTCTACACCACCAAGGAGGTGGGAAAGGGAAGCGGCCTTGGCCTGAGCATGGTCTTCGGTTTCGTCAAGCAGTCCGGAGGCCATCTGAAGATCTATTCCGAGATCGGCGAAGGCACCACGATAAAGATCTATTTCCCCCGCGTGCACCTTGAGCCGACGCAAGCCGACGCCGCTGTGGAGCGCAGACGCTTGCCGCGGGGCAACGAACAGATCCTCGTGGTCGAGGATGACGCGCCCGTGCGCGAAAATCTTTGCAACCAGTTGCTGAGCCTTGGCTACCAGGTCAGCAGCGCCCCCAACGCGGACGCGGCGATGAAGATCGTGCTGGAGCGCGACGACATCGACCTGTTGCTGACGGATGTCATCATGCCGGGAAGCATGCACGGTGGGGAACTCGCGAAGGCTGCGACCGCAGTGAGGCCGGAGCTGAGGGTTCTTTTCACGTCGGGCTACACCGAGAACGCGATCGTGCACAACGGGCGGCTCGATGCAGGCGTCGCCTTTCTGGGCAAGCCCTACCGGTTGCGGGAACTCGCACAGAAGGTGCGCGTCGCTCTGGGTTCCGAACAGAGTTCGCAGCGTCAGAGATGAGCGCTGGTCGGCAGGGCGGTGCTGGCCGAAATCCCGGCCCGGCCTTTTCGCCGCCGGGCAACGGGTGCACATGGCGCTCATCGCGGCGGCATGCGCGGCCGAAACGCCAAGACGCGCGCACGGGTGCAGCACATTGAGCAGGCCGCGCCGCATGGGATGCAGAAGCCCGGCCAGTGTGGCGCGCCTTTCGTCGTTCAGATCATGCGGATCGACGAGGCGCACACAAGGGCCGAAAGCACACCGCCCCCGGACGATGTCCCTGAAAAATCGGTCATATCGGGGAATGTCTGGAGCGGGTGAAGGGAATCGAACCCTCGTCGTCAGCTTGGGAAGCTGCTGCTCTACCATTGAGCTACACCCGCAGCGAAAGCGCGAATACGCCCTGACGCACGTGGCGTCAAGCGGGTTGGCGACGCGTCACGCGAGGCTGCGCGCGACGGTGGTCAGCGCGTGATGAAGCGACCGGGCGGAGGACCGTGCGCCAAGGATGCTCAGGCTGTCGTCGGTTTCGCGCAGCATGATGACGCCGAGATGCTCGAACACGGTCCGGGTGGCCGCGCCGGGGGTCAGGCGCGCGGGTGGAATGTTGCACAGCCGCTCCAGAAGCGCCCCGACCCTGGCCGGGTTCGCGGCGGTGATGTCGAAACGCGCCCACGCGTCGGTCTGTTCGGTGACCGATGCCGCGTCCCCGACCGCATCGCGCAGCCTGGCCTCGATGTCGTCTTGTCCGGCCAGCGGTGCGGCCAGAAGCCAGCTCTCGGGGGCGAGCCACACTGCGCGCCAGTCGCCGCTGCGCACCATCGCGCCCGGACCGGGCAGGGCGGTGCCGATCATCGCCGCCATGCGCCCGGCCGCATCGCTCGCGCGGCCGCGCCGCGCGGTGACCGAGGCAAGCGCCCAGTCGCAGGCTTCGGCGATCGTGACCCCACCGATCCGGTCGCGGCGTGGGGTGGTGCCGCCCAGCGGCGTGAGGGGAGCAAGGTCAGGCACGCAGGCGCTCTCCGTCCGGGTCGATGAAATGGGGGCTGGTGACCTCGACCTCGGTGTCCTGCCCGCTGAGCAGGTTGACCGCGCGCAGCACCTCGCCCTGCCGCGCGGCGCCGCCGCGCAGGAATGCCAGCGCGATGGGGGCGCCGAGATGGGGCGAAAACGCCGCCGAGCTGACCCAGCCGAGATCGTTCGCCGCTTCGGTCCGCGCGGCGGGCGCGAACAGGTGCGAGCCGGCCGCCAGCCGCGAATCGGGGCGCCGCGCGCGCAGGCCGACAAGCTCAAGGGTGTCCTCGGTGTTCAGGCCGGGGCGGCGCGCGGCCACCGCGCCGATGCTGTCTTTCTTCGTCGATACCATCCGCCCCAGCCGCAGGTTCTGCGCCGTGGTCCGACCGTCGAGTTCGCCGCCCGCGGCGTGGCCCTTCTCGATGCGCAGCACGGACAGCGCCTCGGTCCCGTAGGGGGTGGCGCCCAGATCGGCGCCGCGTTCCATCAGCCGTTCCATCAGCGCGTTGCCGTAGCGCGCGGGCACGGCGAGCTCATAGGCGAGCTCGCCCGAGAACGAGATCCGGAACAGCCGCGCGCGCAGCCCCCCGCAGACGGTGACCGCGCCGCAGGCCATGAACGGGAAGGCGGCGTTGGAAATGTCATGCCCGGGGTCGATCACGCGCTGCAGCAACGTCCGTGACTTCGGCCCGGCCACGGCGATCTGCGCCCAGGCATCGGTGGTCGAGATCAGCTGCACGTCCAGATCCGGCCACAGGCATTGCCGCGCGAACTCCAGATGCCGGAACACCGGGCCTGCGTTCGCGGTGGTGGTGGTCATGACGAAATGATCCTCGGCCAGCCGCGCGGTGGTGCCGTCATCCATGACGATCCCGTCCTCGCGCAGCATCAGCCCGTAGCGGACGCGGCCCACGGCGAGCCTGGCGAAGCCGTTGCAGTAGACGCGGTTGACGAACCTGGCGGCGTCGGTGCCCTGGATGTCGATCTTGCCCAGCGTGGTCACGTCGCACAGTCCCACGCCGGCGCGCACGGCCAGCACCTCGCGGTCCACGGACTGGCGCCAGTGGGTTTCGCCCGCGCGGGGGAAGTATTGCGCGCGCAGCCATTGCCCGACCTCGACGAACACCGCGCCCTGTGCCTCGGCCCAGGGGTGGGTGGGGGTCAGCCGCGTGGGCTTGAAGGTGGGGCCGGTGGCGCGACCGCCCAGCGCGCCCAGGCTGACCGGGGTATAGGGCGGGCGGAAGATGGTGGTGCCGGTCTCGGCGATGCTGCGGCCCGTAAGCTCCGCCATCACGCCCAGCGCGGGGACATTCGCGATCTTGCCCTGATCCGTGGCCATGCCCAGCGTGGTGTAGCGCTTCATGTGCTCGACCGCGCCGAAGCCCTCGTGCTGCGCCTGCGCGATGTCCTTGACGGTGACGTCGTTCTGCAGGTCCAGCCATGCGCGGCGCGTGCCCGGCACATGCCACAGCGGGCGCAGCGCAAGGGGCGCATCCTCGGCCTGCGGCAGATCGGCGGGGGGGGCGGTGCGGCCCAGCGCGTCCAGAGCCTCGGCCGCCGCGGCGTGGCCCGAGTGCAGCGCGCCGTGGGTGGACGGCACGCCCGCCGCCGCGCCTGCGACCGCCATGCCGGGGGGCAGGTCGGGGCCGGGGGCGAAGGCGGCGATGCGGTCGTCCCAGACGGGGCGGCCGCGCTGGTGGCAGGTCAGGTGCAGCGCCGGGTTCCAGCCGCCCGAGACGCCCAGCGCGTCGCAGTCGATGCGGAATTCGCGCACGTCGGCGGTGCGCACGGTGACATCGGTCAGCCCCAGCCGCCCCGAGGTGCCGATGACCACCGCGCCGGGCAGGTGGCGCGCGCCGTCGATCCGCGGGTCGGGCGCGTCGGGGCGGGCGTCGATCACCGCGGCCACGCGCACGCCGTGCGCGCGCAGGTCGCGCGCGGTGCGCAGCCCGTCGTCGTTGTTGGTGAACACCGCCACGCGCTTGCCGGGCGCCACCCCCCAGCGGTTGGCATAGGCGCGCAGGCTGCCCGCCAGCATCACGCCGGGGCGGTCGTTGTCGGCGAACGCGATGGGCCGCTCGGTCGCGCCGGCGGCAAGGATCGTGCGCCGCGTGGTGATCCGCCACAGGATCTGGCGCGGCGTGCCGGGCGGGGGGTCGGGCAGGTGATCGGCCACGCGCTCGACCGCGCCGTAGATGCCGTGGTCGAAGGCCCCGAAAACGGTGGTGCGGGGCAGGAGGCGGACATGCGCCATCCCCGCCAGCTCTGCCACCGCCGCGGCTGCCCAGTCGGCGCCGGTTGTGTCGCCCAACGCGAAGGTTTCGGCGTTCAGCCGGCCGCCCATGCGGAAATCCTCGTCCGCCAGCACCACGCGCGCGCCGGCGCGCCCGGCGGCGAGCGCGGCGGCCAGCCCCGCCGGCCCGGCGCCGATGACCAGCAGATCGGCGTGCAGGAACCCCTTGTCATAAGCGTCGGGGTCCGGCGCGCCCGAGAGCCGCCCCAGCCCCGCCGCGCGGCGGATCAGGGGTTCGTAGACGCGCTCCCAGAAGGCGGCGGGCCACATGAAGGTCTTGTAGTAGAACCCCGCGCCCAGCAGCGGCGCGGCCAGATCGTTGATCGCCAGCGCGTCGAAGCGCAGCGACGGCCAGCGGTTCTGGCTGGTCGCCGTGAGCCCGTCGAAAAGTTCCGCCACCGTGGCGCGGGTGTTGGGTTCGGCCCGCGCGCCGCTGCGCAGCGTGACCAGCGCGTTGGGTTCCTCGGGGCCTGCGCTGAGGATGCCGCGCGGGCGGTGATACTTGAAGCTGCGCCCCACCAGCCGCACGCCGTTCGCCAAAAGCGCCGAGGCCAGCGTGTCGCCCGGATGGCCCGTCAGCGCGCGCCCGTCGAAGCGAAAGCGCAAAGCCTGCGCGCGGTCGATCTGGCCGCCATGCTCCAGCCGCCGCCCGGTCATTGGCTCCGCCCCCGCGCGCGGGCGACATCGCGGGCGAGCTCGACCTGCGTGATCTCATGCGTGCGCGTGTCGCGGGTGACGACCAGCCACGAGCGGTCGCCGGCCTCATGATACCACAGCTCGCGGTGCAGCCCGGCGGGGTTGTCGCGCGCGTGCAGATAGGTGTCGAAGGCCTCGGCCGCGCCTTCGGCCATGCCGTCGGGGCGGTCGATCAGCGCGGCGTCGCCCATATAGGTGAACTCCTGCGCGTCGCGCGGGCCCAGCAGGGGGTGGGGAATGATCATGCGCGTCTTCCGCTCAATGCAGGTTGGGCTGCGCGCCCATGCCTTTTTCGTCGATCATGCGGCCGTGGCGGAACCGGTCCAGCCGGTAGGCGGCGGCGGTGGGGTGGGGGGTGTCGGTGGCCAGCAGATGCGCAAACGCCATCCCCGAGGCAGGGGTCGCCTTGAACCCGCCATAGCACCAGCCGCCGTTGAAATAGAGCCCGTCGACCGGGGTGCGGTCGATGATCGGCGAGCCGTCCATCGACATGTCCATCACGCCGCCCCACATGCGCAACAGCCGCGCGCGCCCGATGGCGGGCATCAGCGCCATGCCGCTTTCGACCACATCCTCGACCACCGGCAGGTTGCCGCGCTGTGCGTAGGAGTTGTAGCCGTCGATGTCGCCGCCGAAGACCAGCCCGCCCTTGTCGGACTGGCTGACATAGAAATGCCCCGCGCCGAAGGTGATCACCCCGTCGATCAGGGGTTTCAGCCCCTCGGTCACGAAGGCCTGAAGCACATGGCTTTCGATGGGCAGGCGCAGCCCGGCCATCGCCATCACCCGGCTGGAATTGCCCGCCACGGCGACACCGACCTTGCCCGCGCCGATCACCCCGCGCGAGGTGTCGACCCCCGTGACGCGCCCGTCCGCGATCCTGAGCCCCGTGACCTCGCAGTTCTGGATGATGTCCACCCCGCGGCTGTCGGCGGCACGCGCGTAGCCCCAGGCGACGGCGTCATGGCGCACGGTGCCGCCGCGGCGCTGCAACAGCCCGCCGCGGATCGGAAAACGCGCGTTGTCGAAGTTCAGCCACGGATACATCGCGCGCACGGCTTCGGTGTCCAGCAGTTCGGCATCGGCACCGTGGAGCTTCATGGCGTTGCCGCGCCGCACGAAGGCGTCGCGCTGGGCGTCGGAATGGCACAGGTTCAGCACCCCGCGCTGGCTGACCATGGCGTTGTAGTTGAGGTCCTGCTCCAACCCTTCCCACAGCCGCAGCGAGAATTCGTAGAAGGGCTGGTTCCCGTCCAGCAGATAGTTCGACCGGATGATGGTGGTGTTGCGCCCGACATTGCCGCTGCCGATCCAGCCCTTTTCCAGCACCGCCACGCGCGCCTGCCCGTAGCGGCTGGCCAGGTAATGCGCCGTGGCCAGCCCGTGCCCGCCGCCGCCGATGATGACGATGTCATACTCGGGCTGCGGCTCCGGGTCGCGCCAGGCACGCTCCCAGCCGCGGTTGCCGCGCAGCGCCTCGCGCAGGAGTCTGAGGGCGGAATATCGCATGCGCGCCGTCCGTTGATGACCGTTTCCGACACCTAGCGCGGCAGTGGCGGGCATGCGAGCCCCGTTTCCGACATGCACCCGCCCGAACCCGCCAGCGCGCTCAGAGCCGCACCGGCAGCGCGGCGAGCCCGTGAAAGTGATAGGTGTCCCCGTACCGCGGCGTCCCGGCAAGCTGCAGGTCCGGGTGGCGCGCCGAAAGCCGCTGCAGCGCGATCTGCAGCTCCAGCCGCGCGAGCGGCGCGCCCACGCAGAAATGGATGCCCGCGCCGAAGGCGTGGTGCGCGGTGCTGCTGCGGTGCGGATCGAAGCGGGCGGGGTCCTCCCAGGGGCCGGGGTCGCGGTTGGCCGCGCCCAGCAGGCACGCGACACGGTCGCCGCGTCTGAAGCGGTGGCCCATGACCTCGGTGTCGTCATAGACATGGCGGATGAACAGATGCAGCGGCGGGTCGAAGCGCAGGATCTCCTCGACCAGCGGCGCGCTCATCTCCGGGTCGGCGGCGGCGCGCCACCAGCCGGTTTCCAGCAGCGCCTTGATGCCGTTGCCCATGGAATGGACCGTGGCCTCATGCCCCGCGTTCAGCAGCAGGATGCAGGTGGTGATCAGTTCGTCGGTGCCGAGCTTCTCGCCGTCCGCTTCGGCCGCGATCAGATGCGTGATCAGGTCGTCGGCGGGCTTGGCGCGGCGCTCGGCCACGTAGTCGCGCAGGAAATCGCCGAACTCCTGCGCGGCGGTGGCCGCCGCGACCTCGTCCGCGTGGGTGCGCCCGGCCTGATACATGCCGACCATCGCCGTGGACCATGCCAGAAGCTGGTCCTTCATGCCCTCGGGCACGCCCAGCAGCCGCGCGATCACGATCACCGGGATCGGTTGGGCGAAATGGCGAAGCAGGTCCACCTCGCCCGCGGGCAGCCGGTCGATCAGCGCGTCGGCAAGCGCCGTGATCTCGGGCGCCAGCGCCGCGATCCGGCGCGAGGTGAAGGCGCGCAGCACCAGCCCGCGCAATCGGGTGTGGCGCGGGGGTTCGAGCTCCAGCATCGAATGATCCTCGACCGCGTAGAACGGGCGCTGGTGCTCGGGGACGGGGGTTTGCGCCTCGGGGGGGACCTCGCGGCCCATGCGGCGGTCGCGCAGGATCGCGCCGACGGCGGCGTGGCTGACCGCGCAGGGCATCGCGTAGTCCTCCCAATACACGATCGGGCCCAGCGCGCGCATCCGGTCATAATGCGGATAGGGGTCCTGCACGAAGGCGGGATCGGTGGGCGACTGGGCGATGCGCTGCATGGGGGCGCTCCTTTGGGCAGACGGGGCAGGGGTGGGCAATCGCGGCGGTGGCGTCAAGCCCGCAGGGGTTGTAGTTCCATGCCAGACTGATATATATACTTGAATATGTCCCCCGGCGGGTGTGCGCTCTCGCCCCCGCCGCACCGGAGGCCCGCCCATGAATGTTGCTTCCCCGACGGTCGAACCCGCGCAGGACGCCGAGTGCGGCACGCTGTCGCCCGCCGACATGACCGCGCGCGCGCAGGAGGCGTCGAACTTCCTCAAGGCACTGGCGCATGAGGGGCGGCTGATGATCCTGTGCCACCTGTCCTCGGGCGAGAAATCGGTGACCGAACTGGAGCAGCTTCTGGCGTCGCGGCAGGCCGCAGTGAGCCAGCAGCTCGCGCGGCTGCGGCTCGAGGGGTTGGTGTCTTGCCGGCGTGAGGGCAAGGCGATCTACTACTCGCTCGAAGACCCCAAGGCGGCGCGCATGATCGCGCTGGTCTACGAGATGTTCTGCGCCGGGGCTGATCGCTGAGGCGCGGCGCGCGGTCCGAGGCGCGGCGCGCGGTCCGAGGCGCGGCGTGCGATGGCCGCCCGGGTGAGCGTGCGACGGGACGGCGGACATCCCGAAGGCTGAGGAGGCCCGGCGGCCGGCCCTCACTCCCTCACTCGGCCGCTTGTGCGGCCGTCTCGGCCTCGATCTCGGCGG
>PUOA01000260.1 GCA_003551925.1 Paracoccaceae bacterium | reverse complement strand
CGGTCATGGGGTCGACGTTCGAGCCTTCGACGAAGCGTTGCAGCATCGCCGGTTCGGCAACGGGGACCAGCCCGCCCCCGGTGGCGAAGAGCCCGCCGGCCTCGCGCTGCAGGTCCAGCGGATCGGCGGGCATCACCAGCGCGATCTGCGCCACCGGGTTGCCGTCGGCCGACATGGTCCCGTCGCGCGCAATGGCGATGTCGCGGGCATCGGGCGGGATGAAGATCGGCGCGCCGCCATCATCGAGCACGCGGTGTCCGTCGGGGTTGACCAGCTCGCCTGCGGCGTTGGGCAGGAATACGCCGCCGCGCGCGAGGCGTTCGCCGCGCGGAGTGTCGAGCACGAAGAAGCCCTCGCCCTCGATCGCGATGTCGAAGGTGCCGCCGGTCTGCTCGAGCGCGCCCTGGCGCAGATCGATCTGGCGGGGGTGGCCGAGCGCCATGGACAGCGACGCCTCATCCCCGTCCAGCGCGCGGATGAATTCGGAAAACACCATCCCCTCGCGCCGGAAGCCGGTGGTGCCGCTATTGGCCATGTTGTGGGCCAGCACCTGCAATTCGCGCATCAGCCCCGACTGGCGGGTCAGCGTGACATAGCCTGCGTTGTCCATCCCTCAGCCCCCGGAGATCAACGGCACGATCTGGTCCTGGAAGAACGCGACCAGCGTTGCCGACATGAAGTTCATCGAGATCCAGAACACGACCACGATCGCCAGCAGCTTCGGCACGAAGGTGAGCGTCATTTCCTGGATCGAGGTCAGCGCCTGAAACAGGCCCACCGCGACCCCCGAGATCAGCGCTGCCGCGAGGATCGGGGTGGAGATCAGCACCGCCACCCACAGCCCCTGGCGCAGCGTGTCGTAGAACATCGCCTCGGTCATGGCTCAGACCGGCATCCGCAGGACTTCGAGATACGCCTCGACCACCTTGTTGCGGATGTTCACTGCGGTTTCGACGGCAAGCTCGGCCTCGGCCAGCGCGGTGACCAGTGCGTGCGGGTCGGCGTCGCCGACAAGGCTGGCCTGCGACGCCGCCTCGCCGCGCGACAGGGTGTCGGTGAAGGACCCTGCGGCGCGCAGGGCGGCGTCGGCGAAGCCGTCGCCCTGACCCGTCGGGTCGGGGGCCGTGACGGGGCGGGCGGCGCCATAGCTCTGGGCCGCGACAGCGGATGTGATGTTCATGACAGACGCTCCTGATTATCGGCGAAGCAGCTCGCGCAGGCTCTGCGACATCTGCCGCGCCTGGTCGAACATGCGGAGGTTGGCTTCGTAACTGCGTTGCGCTTCGCGCGAATCGGCGAGTTCGATCACCAGATCGACGTTCGAGCCCGCGAAATGCCCGGTCTCGTCGGCCAGATGGTGGCCTGGATCGTAGATCATCGGCAGCGCGCGCCGATCCAGCCTGACCGGGCCAGTTTCCACCGTGCCGGCGCGGTCGGCAGGGCCATGCGCCTCCCGGAAATCGACGGTCTTGCGCCGGAAACCCGGGGTGTCGGCGTTGGCGATGTTCTCGGCGATGTGACGCAGCCGCATCGCCTGGGCCTGCATCCCCGAGGCTGACAGCGTGCGGGCGGAAAAAAGATCGCTCATGCCCCCCTCCCGATGCTGGTGCGCAGGATGTTGCGCGCAGTGGAATAGATGGAAAGTGCCCACTCGTGAGCGCCGGACGTGCGCGTCGCCAGCACCATCTCCTGTTCCAGCGACACGGTGTTGCCGTTGGGTTTTCGCGTGGCGGGGGCGGGGTCGATCCGCGCTTCGGGCAGTTGCTGGGGTGCCGTGCCGTGCAGATGCCGGGGTCGCGTGGCGCGCAGGGCGCCGTGGTCCTGGGCATATGCCTCGGCAAACGGGGGCAGGCGTCTGGCCTGATAGCCGGGCGTGTCGGCATGGGCGATGTTGCGGGCATGCACGGCTTGCTGCGCCGCCGAATGGCGCGCCTTGGCAGCGGCGGCCTGCATCAGGTCGGGTGGTGTGAACATCCGGGCTTCTCCCTTCGTGATCTACACCAAGCCTTAAGGGTGATTCCTTTAGAAACCGTAATTGACCACGCTGTTTCGGGAGGCCCTTCATGACCTTGTTTGCCCCGCTCATGGCGCAGATCGCCGCGCAGGACCCGGTTCGCCGCTTCGGGCGGGTGCGCGCCACGCGCCAGGGCGTGATCGAACTTGCCGGCCTGTCCCATCTGGCGCGAATCGGCGATCAGGTGACACTGCACGCGGCCGGGGGCCACCGCCTTGGCGCCGAGGTGCTGGCGCTGGACGCGGACCGGGTCACGGTGCTGGCCGATGGCGGCGGCGACGGCGTGGCGATCGGCGATCACGCGGTGCTCGAAGGCGCGCAGGGTCTGGCGGTCGATGACGGCTGGATCGGGCGCATCGTCGACCCGTTCGGCCGCCCGCTCGACGGTCGGCCGCTGCCCCGCGGGCTGCAATCGCGCGCGCTGCGCAGCGATCCACCCGCGCCCGCGCGCCGCGGGCGGCTGGGCGCGCGACTGCCCACCGGGATGGCGGTGTTCGACACGCTGCTGCCGGTGGTGCAGGGGCAGCGGCTGGGGCTGTTCGCAGGGTCGGGCGTGGGCAAATCGATGCTGCTGGGCAAGTTCGCGCGGCGGATGCAGGCGGATGTGGTGGTGATCGCGCTGATCGGCGAGCGCGGGCGCGAGTTGCGCGAGTTTGTCGAGGATGTGCTGGGCCCCGACGGCCTGGCGCGCGCGGTGGTCGTGGCGGCGACCTCGGACCGTTCGGCGCTGGTGCGGCGGCGCTGCGCGCTGGCGGCGATGACGGTGGCCGAGCATTTCCGCGACCAGGGCAAGCATGTCCTGCTGCTCGCCGACAGCGTCACCCGATTCGCCGAGGCGCACCGCGAGGTCGCGCTCGCAGGCGGCGAGCCCGCCAGCCTGCGCGGCTTCCCGCCCTCGCTGGGGCACGCGGTCATGTCGCTGGCCGAGCGCGCGGGCCCCGGGCCTGACGGATGCGGCGCGATCACCGGCATCTTCACCGTGCTGGTCGCCGGGTCGGACATGGACGAGCCCGTCGCCGATATCCTGCGCGGGGTGCTGGACGGGCATGTGGTGATGGACCGCGCGATCGCCGAACGTGGGCGCTTTCCGGCGGTGGACCTG
>PUOA01000256.1 GCA_003551925.1 Paracoccaceae bacterium | reverse complement strand
TGCTCATAGGCCTGGATGCGGGCCTTGGATTTCGCCTGCCGCGCCTTGGCACCCGCGCGGATCCAGTCCAGTTCGCGTTCAAGCTGCTTCTGGCGGGCCTTGTCCTCGCGCGCTTCCTGCGCCAGCCGCTTGGCCTTCTGCTCCAGCCAGCTGGAATAATTGCCCTCGTAGGGGATGCCGCGGCCGCGGTCGAGTTCGAGGATCCAGCCGGTGATCTCGTCGAGGAAATAGCGGTCATGGGTGACGATCAGGATCGTGCCCTTGTAGTCGATCAGGTGCTGCTGCAGCCACGCCACGGTTTCGGCGTCCAGATGGTTGGTCGGTTCGTCCAGCAGCAGCATGTCGGGGGCGTCGAGCAGCAGCTGGCACAGCGCCACCCGCCGCCGTTCGCCGCCCGAGAGCGTGTCCACCGGGGCGTCATCGGGCGGGCAGCGCAGCGCCTCCATCGCCACGTCGATCTGGCTGTCGAGGTCCCACAGGTTCTCGGCGTCGATCTGGTCCTGAAGCTCGGCCATCTCGTCGGCGGTCTCGTCCGAGTAGTTCATGGCGAGTTCGTTGAACCGGTCGAGCTTGGCCTTCTTGGCGGCGACGCCCAGCATGACGTTCTCGCGCACGCTCAGCGCGGCGTCGAGCTCGGGCTCCTGCGGCAGGTAACCCACGCGCGCGCCCTTGGCGGCCCAGGCTTCGCCGGTGAAATCGGTGTCCTGCCCGGCCATGATCCGCAGAAGCGTCGACTTGCCGGCGCCGTTGACGCCCACCACGCCGATCTTGACGCCCGGCAGGAAGGACAGGCGGATGTTCTCGAAGCACTTCTTGCCGCCGGGATAGGTCTTGGAGACGCCATCCATGTGATAGACATACTGGTACGAGGCCATCTGCACGCTCCGCCGTTCGTGTGGGGGTTCTGCGTGACCCCTACACAGCGCGCGGGCGACTGGCAAGCGTGGCGGCGGGGGTCAGCCCTTGTGCGCGGGCACGGTCTGCAGCAGCGGCATCAGCGCGGCCATGTCGGGGCCGTGCGCGCGCCCGGTCAGCGCCTTGCGCAGCGGCATGAACAGCGCCTTGCCCTTGCGCCCGGTGGCCGCGCGGACGGCGGTGGTCCAGTCCTTCCAGCTGTCGGGGCCGTAGGGGGGCGGCGGCAGCAGCGCCAGCGCCTCGGCGACAAACGCGGCGTCCTCGGGGTCGATCGCGGGCGCGGCGCCGTCGCGGCACAGCGCCCACCAGTCGGCGAGATCGTCCAGCCGGTCGATATTCTCGCGCGCCACCTCCCAGAAGGCGGGCGCGATGGCGTCCGGCACCCCCAGCGCGCGCAGCCGCTCGGCCACGTCCGTGTGCGCCAGCCGCTGCAGATGTGCGCGGGTCAGCGGCCACAGATCGGCGGCGTCGAACTTGGTGGGCGCGGCGCCGAACTGGTCCAGCGCGAAACCCTCGGCCAGCGCGTCCAGATCGGGGGCCAGCGTGACCGGCTGGCTGGAGCCCAGCCGCGCCATCAGCGACAGAAGCGCCATGCGCTCGATCCCCTGCGCGCGCAGGTCGCGCAGGCTCAGCGTGCCGAGCCGCTTGGACAGCGCCTCGCCCTGCGGGCCGGTCAGCAAGCTGTGATGGGCAAAGCGCGGCGGCGTGCCGCCCAGTGCCTGCATGATCTGGATCTGCGTTGCGGTGTTGGTCACGTGGTCGGCGCCGCGCACCACGTCGGTGATCCCCATCTCCATGTCGTCGACGACCGAGGCGAGCGTATACAGCACCTGCCCGTCGCCGCGGATCAGCACCGGGTCCGACACCGACGCCGCATCGATCGATTGCGGCCCCAGGATGCCGTCGTCCCATTCGATCCGCGCATGGTCCAGCTTGAAGCGCCAGTAGCCCTGCCGCTCGGCGCGCAGCGCGTCGCGCTCGGCATCGGTCAGCCGCAGCGCGGCGCGGTCATAGACCGGCGGTCGGCCCATGTTGAGCTGCTTCTTGCGCTTGAGGTCCAGCTCGGCCGGGGTTTCGAAACACTCGTAGAACCGCCCCGCGGCGCGCAGCGCGTCGGCGGCGGCGTGGTAGCGCTCCAGCCGCTGCGACTGGCGTTCGACCCGGTCCCAGTGCAGGCCCAGCCAGTCCAGATCGGCCATGATGGCGTCGACATAGTCCTGCTTCGAGCGTTCGGGGTCGGTGTCGTCCAGCCGCAGGATGAACCGACCGCCGGCCTTGCGCGTGATCAGGTGGTTGAA
Organism: Paracoccaceae bacterium; assembly: GCA_003551925.1. Lineage (GTDB taxonomy): Bacteria > Pseudomonadota > Alphaproteobacteria > Rhodobacterales > Rhodobacteraceae > Rhabdonatronobacter. The sequence goes on along the minus strand of PUOA01000256.1, from coordinate 946 downwards.
CAGCGCCGTGCGCAGGTTGCCGATATGCAGATACCCGGTGGGCGATGGGGCGAAACGGGTGGTGATCATGCGCGCTCTCCTGTTGCGCGTGCTCTTTCACAGCGGTGGGATTTTGTCCATATCTCGGGGCAGGCGCGGCGACGGTGCTGGCCAGGGGGTGCTACATGGGCAGGAAATGGGCTGGGCGGCACGCGCCGTCGCTCGAGGAGTTCGAGGCGCTGGCCGAGGCCGCCCGTGACGCGCTGCCCTCCGAATATGCCGACGCCGCGCGCGGGGTGGCGCTTCGGGTGGCAGATTTCGCCCCCGACGACATCCTGTCCGAGATGGAGATCGACGATCCCTTCGAGCTCACCGGCCTCTACACCGGCGTCCCGCTGCCCGAGAAATCGCTTTTCGACCAGCCGGTGGAGCCCGACGCGATCTGGCTCTTCCGCCGCCCGATCCTCGAGGAATGGATTGCCCGCGGCGATGTCGAGCTCGGCGATCTGGTGACGCATGTCTACGTGCACGAACTCGCGCATCACTTCGGCTGGTCGGATGACGACATCGCCGTGGTCGATCGCTGGTGGGAGTGAGCTACAGAAGCCGCCCCTGATCCGGGCCGGGGTCGGTCTTCGCCGCGCCCTTGCCGCGTCCGCCGCCCAGCCGCAGGCGGCCATCGGCGAACTCGATCTCCAGCCCCGTCGCCGCCTGCGCGCCTGCGCGCGTGGTCAGCACACCGCCCACGCCGTCGCGCACCACCGCATAGCCGCGCGCCAGCGTCTCGCGATAGCCCAGCGTCTGGCGCAGGCGCTCGGCCTCGGCCAGCCGCCCGGCGCTGCGCTCCAGCCGTGCCTGCAGCGCCGGGTCGAGCCGCGCGCCGAGCGCCGCCAGCCGCTCGGCCGCGCTCTCGATCCGCTGGGTCAGGCGCTGCGGGCGCAGCCCGGCCTCGGCGCGCGCCAGATCG
>PUOA01000107.1 GCA_003551925.1 Paracoccaceae bacterium | reverse complement strand
GGTCGTCCGCGTGACCCGGCGTTGACGCCGGGCCGCGCACATGCGCCGGTCCGCATGGTCCATCGCGCCCGAGAACCCGCCGAGCCGCTCCAGCGCGTCGGGCGCCAGCCGCCCCGCAACCTCGACCGCCGCACCGCCAAGCGCGCGCACCGCCTCCGCCTGCTCGGCCGCCAGCGCCGCGCCGGGACCAAGGCACAGGACCGGTGCGCGCGGGCTCAGCGACAGCCGGTTCGATTCGCCGGTGGGCCCCGGCAGCGTCATGTCGACCCGCGTGTCCGGGACCGGTGCTGCATCGAGCGCGGCCTGCACCGCGGCTTCGGTGGTCGCGCGCTCCCACGCGCCCTGCGCGCGGCGGGGCTGGCCGGCGAAGCGCGGCACGTAGTTCGGCCCGCCCGCCTTCGGCCCGGTGCCCGACAGCCCCTCGCCACCAAAGGGCTGGCTGCCCACCACGGCGCCGATCTGGTTGCGGTTGACATAGGTGTTGCCCACCCGCACGCGGTCGGCGATGTGCTGCACGCGGCTGTCGATCCGGGTGTGCAGCCCGAAGGTCAGCCCGTAGCCCGAGGCGTTCACCGCGTCGATCACCTTGTCGAGATCCTCGGCCCGGTAGGTGGCCAGATGCAGCACGGGGCCGAAGATCTCGCGCTCCAGCGCCTCGATCCCCGGCACGCGGATCAGCGCAGGCGCGATGAAATGCCCCGCTTTCGGCGCGCGCAGCGTCCTGATCAACCGCCCCTCGGCGCGGGCGGCGTCGATGTGGTCGGCAAATGCCTGCTGCGCGCGCGCGTCGATCACGGGGCCGACATCGGTGGACAGCTCCCACGGATCGCCGAGGCTGAGCTCCTCCATCGCGCCCAGCAGCATGGCGGTGAACTCCTCGGCCACGTCCTGCTGCACGTAAAGGCACCGCAGCGCCGAACAGCGCTGCCCCGCCGACTGGAACGCCGAGGCCAGCACGTCGCGCACCGCCTGTTCGGGCAGCGCGGTCGAATCGACGATCATCGCGTTCAGCCCGCCGGTCTCGGCAATGAGCGGCGCGGCGGGGTCGAGATGGTCGGCCATGGCGCGGCGGATGGCCTGTGCGGTGGCGGTGGAGCCGGTGAAGGCCACGCCCGCCACGCGCGGGTCCGAGGTCAGCGCGCGGCCCACCACCGCGCCGTCGCCCGGCAGGAATTGCAGCGCCGAGCGCGGCACGCCGGCCTCGTGCAGCAGTTCCACCGCCAGATGCGCGATCAGCGGCGTTGCCTCGGCGGGTTTGGCGAGCACCGCGTTCCCGGCCGCCAGCGCGCCCGCGATCTGGCCCGTGAAGATCGCCAGCGGAAAGTTCCAGGGCGAGATGCAGGCGAAGGTGCCGCGCGGCGGGGCATCGAGCCTGCGCGCCTGCACGGCGTAGTAATGCAGGAAATCCACCGCCTCGCGCAGCTCGCCCACGGCGTCGAGCTGGGTCTTGCCGGCCTCGCGGGCAAGGGTGGCGAAGATCTTGCCGAAGTCGCGCTCATAAAGCTCGGCGGCGCGTTCGAGCACCCGCGCGCGTTCCTCGGGGCTGGCCTGCCAGGGCCGCGCGGCGGCAAGCGCGGCCTCCACATCGGCGTCGCTGGCCAGCGTCACCTGCCCCACGGTGTCGTCGGGGCGCGCGGGGTTGACGATGGCGCGCGTCTCGCCGCCCTGCGCGGGCTCGGCGAGGATCGGCGCGGCGGTGAACGCGGCCGCGCGGTAAGGCGCGCGCGCCGCCGCGATCGCGTCCAGATCGCGGGCCGAGGTCAGATCCCAGCCGCGCGCGTTGCCGCGTTCGGGCGCGAACAGCGCAGGCCCGGTGCGCACCACCGGGTTGGGAAAATCGCGCACGCCGTCGAGCGCGTCGAAGGGACAGGCGGCCACGGTTTCGGGCGGCACCGCGTCGTCCACGATCTGGTTGACGAAGGATGAATTCGCCCCGTTCTCCAGCAGCCGGCGGACCAGATAGGCCAGCAGGTCCTTGTGCGCGCCGACGGGGGCGTAGATGCGGCAGCGCGTGGCATGATCGGCCATGACCAGATCGTGCAGCACCTCGCCCATGCCGTGCAGGCGCTGGAACTCGAAATCGCGCCGCTCGCCCGCCATGTGCAGGATCGCCGCCACGGTGTGGGCGTTGTGCGTGGCGAACTGCGGATAGATCCGCTCGGCCATATACAGAAGCTTGCGCGCATTGGCGATGTAATTGACGTCGGCGGCGGGCTTGTGGGTCAGCACCGGGAACCCGTCCAGCCCCAGCACCTGCGCGCGCTTGACCTCGGTGTCCCAGTAGGCGCCCTTGACCAGCCGCACCATCAGCTGGCGGTCGAGCACGCGCGCGGCCTCGAACAACCAGTCGAGCACCGGCCCCGCGCGCTGGCCGTAGCCCTGCACCACCACGCCGAAGCCGCCCCAGTCGGCAAGCTTGGGATCGGCCAGCACCGCGCCGATCACCTCGAGCGAAAGTGCAAGGCGATCAGCCTCTTCCGCGTCGATGTTCAGACCCATGTTGCGCCGCGCGGCCATGCGCGCGAGCTCGCGCAGGCGTGGGACGAGTTCGTCCATGACGCGGGCGCGCTGGGCGACCTCGTAGCGCGGATGCAGCGCCGACAGCTTGACCGAGATGCCGGGATTGTCGCGAATGTCGCGGTTGGTGGCGGCGGTGCCGATGGCCTTGATCGCCTGCGCGTAGGCGTCGAAATAGCCCTGCGCGTCGGCGTCGGTGCGCGCGGCCTCGCCCAGCATGTCGTAGGAATAGCTGTAGCCGCGCGCCTCCAGCGTGCGCGCGCGCTTCATGGCGGCGCGGATATCCTCGCCCAGCACGAATTGCCGGCCCATCTCGCGCATGGCGCGGCCGACAGCGGTGCGGATCACCGGCTCGCCCAGCCGCTTGACGGCGCCGCGCAGGTGGCGCGCCATGCCCGGGTGGTCGTCATCGAGCACCCGCCCCGTCAGCATCAGCGCCCAGGTCGAGGCATTGACCAGCGACGACGACGAATGCCCCAGATGCCGCCCCCAGTCCGACGGCGCGATCTTGTCCTCGATCAGGTCGTCCACGGTGGCGGCATCGGGAACGCGCAGCAACGCCTCGGCCAGGCACATCAGCGCGATGCCTTCGTCGGTGGACAGGCCGTATTCCGCCAGGAACACCTCCATCAACCCGGGCCGTGCGGTGCCGCGGATCCGCGCCACATAGCCCGCGGCCGCCTCCGAGATCGCGGCGCGCGCCGGCGCATCGAGCCCCGCCTGCGCGATGGCCTGCGCCAGCACCGAATCTTCGGCGGCCAGATCGTCATGGGTGATCGCTTCGGGAAGCGGAGGCAACTCGGCGGACAGCATGGCGGCGTTCTCCCATCAGACAGGCATTTCGCGCCAGTCTAACGCAGATCGCGGTTCCCTTCTTCCCGTATTCCTGTCATTCACGGGCCATCTGCATCGCAATTCGGGAAAGACAGATGCCATTGTTCCGGGAAAGCAGCGATTTTCGGCTCGACAGTTTCGATGCGGCGATCCTGCGCGTGCTGTCGGTGGACGGGCGGCTGTCAGTGACCGAGCTTGCCCGCCGGATCGGGCTGTCGAAATCACCCACGCAGGCGCGGCTCAAGCGGCTTGAAGCCAGCGGCGTGATCACCGGATACCGCGCGGTGATCGACCCGCGCCGGATCGACGCCGCGCATGTCGCCTTTGTCGAGGTGAAATTGTCGGACACGCGCGAGGCCGCGCTCGATGTGTTCGCCAATGCCGTGCGCAAGGTCCCCGAGATCGAGGAATGCCACCTGATCGCAGGCGCGTTCGACTATCTGCTGAAGGTGCGCGCGCGGGACATCTCGGCCTATCGCCGCGTGCTGGCCGAGCATATCTCGAGCCTGCCGCATGTCATGTCCACCTCCACCCATGTGGCGATGGAGGCGATCAAGGAAACCGGTGATCAGGCCGCGCTGTGATCCGCGCGGCCTGAACGGATGCGTCACGACTCGTCGGCCGGGACCAGCCGGAACAGCGGCACGTCGTCGCCATCGGCGATCACGTAGATGAAGCCGTCCTCGGGGCCGACCTCGATCTCGCGGATGCGCAGGTCCAGATCCTCGACCAGCCGCTCGGGGGCCGAGACTTCGTCACCGTTGACCGCGAAGAGCCCGATGTAGCGGTGGAACAGGTTGCCCACCAGCATGCGGCCCTGCCAGTCGGCGAAGGCGTCGCCGTCATAGAAGGTCATCCCCGACGGCGGGAAGTGATCCTCGCGCCCCGGCCCCCAGTGGAAGGCAGGGAAAACGAAGCCGTCCCCGTGCTGCGGGACATCGGTGAAGGGCTCGCCGGTGCGGTAGTCCACGCCGAACGACACCAGCGGCCAGCCGTAATTGCCGCCGCGGGACACCAGGTTGATCTGATCCCCGCCCGATTCGCCGTGCTCGGCAAGCCACAACTGCCCGGTGTCGGGGTGCACGGCCATCGCCTGGATGTTGCGGTGCCCGTAGGACCAGATCGCGCCGGCCGCGCCGTCGACATCCACGAACGGGTTGTCGTCGGGGATCTCGCCGTCCATCGTCAGGCGGATGACCGCGCCGTTTTCGGTCGACAGGTCCTGTGCCACGTGATCGGGGCCGAAATCCTTGAAGTTGCGGTCGCCGAAGCCCACGAACAGGTGGTCGTCCACAAACGCGATGCGCGAGCCGAAATGCGCCGCGTTCCCGAAGCCGGGCGAGACGACGTGCAGCACCTCGAGGTCGGTCAACGCGCGCGCCTCGCGGTCCAGCATCGCGCGGCCGACATGGGTGGTGGTGCCCTCGCCATCCTCGTGCGACGCGACCCAGGTCATGTAGACCATTCCGCTGGCTTCGAAATCCGGCGCGGGGGCCACGTCCAGCAGCCCGCCCTGCCCGTCGGCGATCACCGACGGCGCGCCCGAGATGTCGGTCACGGAGTCGCTGCCGTGCTCCCACAGCGCGACCGATCCGCCGCGCTTGGTGATGATCAGATCCTGCGTGCCCGGCAGGAAGGCCATCCCCCAGGGACGGTCCAGCCCCTCGACCAGCGTTTCGACCTCGTAGGGCGCGTCGGCAAGCGCAGGAGCGGCGAGCGCCGTGGCCCCGAGCAACATGGCGGCAGGTGTGTGCAGACGCATCTGTGATCCTCCGTTCGTTGTGATGCTCCTGACATGGGGCCGCGACGCGCGGTCGCAACTCGCGTTTTGGAGAGTGCGCGAGCTTCGGGCGTCATGCGGTTGATTTCAAATGCTTTTGGAGCTTCCGCGCTGACGCGCAGCGGCTGTGCGGCTCAGCGCAGCCGCGGCGGGCGCGCGGGGTCCATGCCCGGCGGGGCCTGCGGCGCGGGGGCCTCTCGCTGCGGCAGATCGAAGCGCAGCCCCACCCGCGCCAGCCGCGCCGCCATGATGTCATCGGCCCCGAAGAAGGCCACATCCAGCGCCGCGGCATCGAGCCCGGAAAACGTCAGTGCCTCGCCCAGCGCGCGGGCGAGCGTCGGCTCGGCCCCCGGCGCGGGGTCGATGAAGGCCAGCAGCGGCCCCTGCCCGCCATCGGCGCGCGTGGCCGTCACCAGCCATGCCGCAACGGCCAGTCCTTCGGCGCGCGCCAGCCGGGCATCGAGCGCGCTCAGCAACGCCTCGGAGACCGCGCGCGGGGGGGCGATCTCGGTGATCCCGGCCTCGACCTCCTGCGGGCGCGCGGCGAGCGTTTCGGCGAGCCACGCCAGCACCTCGGGCGGCAGGTGGCGCGAGGACGGCGCCACGCCCAGGTTCAGCCCCAGCGCCGGCGGCGGGTCGGATGCGGCCAGCATCTCGACCAGCGCACGACCGGGCAGCGCGGCATAGGGCGCGGCCATGCCGGTGAAAGCGGTCAGCCGGTCCTCGGTGTCGAACGCCACCACCATCGGGCCGTCCTCCAACTCGAACACCCGCGGCGTGATCCGGTCGCCATCGGCCTCGCGCTCCAGCAGCAGGCACAGCTCGGCCTCGGCGAGCCGGGCGTAGAACTGCAGCCGCGCGTGGTCGTCGTCGGGCGCGTCGAGCGTGGCGGTCCAGGCGGCATCAAGCGGAGTGGGCGCGTCGGTCATCGGGGCTCCTGCGGGGTCTGGGGCATGGCTAGGACGGGGCACGCCGGCGCGCAAGGGGCAAGGTCTGCGCGGAGGGGGCTTGTGCCGCCGCCCGCGCCGGGGGTAGTGAACAGGTTAAGCACTCACGCCGTAACGTCCCCGGAGGCCGCCATGCGCCCGCTGCGCGGTATCGCGCTCAAGATCGCGTCGATGATGTTCTTCATCGTCATGGCCGCGCTGGTCAAGGCGGCGTCGGACACGGTGCCGCCCGGGCAGGCGGTGTTCTTCCGGTCGTTCTTTGCGCTGCCGGTGATCCTGGCATGGCTGGCATGGCGCGGCGATCTGGGCACGGGGCTGCGCACCGCCAACCCGCTGGGCCATTTCTGGCGCGGGCTGATCGGAACCACGGCGATGGGGCTGGGCTTCGCGGGCCTCGCCTTTCTGCCGCTGCCCGAGGTCACGGCCATCGGCTTCGCCGCGCCGATCCTGACCGTGGTCTTCGCCGCGATGTTCCTGGGCGAGCCGGTGCGCGCCTTCCGGCTCAGCGCGGTGGCGCTGGGCATGGTGGGTGTGATGATCGTGATCTGGCCGCGGCTCAGCGTCGATTCGGACATGGGCAGCGCCGAGGCGCTGGGCGCGATGCTGGTGCTGATGGGCGCGGTGTTCGTGGCGCTGGCGCAGGTGTTCCTGCGCCGACTGGTCAACACCGAGACCACGCCGGCGATCGTGTTCTGGTTCTCGATCACCGCCAGCGCGCTGTCGCTGCTGACACTGCCCTTCGGCTGGGTGCTGCCGGGGCCGTCGGTCGCGGCGATGCTGGTGGCGGCGGGGTTGCTGGGCGGGCTGGGGCAGGTGTTCCTGACCGCCAGCTACCGCGAGGCCGACGTGTCCGTGGTCGCGCCCTTCGGTTATGTGCAGATCCTGTTTTCGCTGGCGATCGGCTACTGGGTGTTCGCCGAAGTGCCGACCCCGCAGATGCTGGCGGGCGCGGGGCTGGTGATCGCCGCGGGCGTGCTGATCATCTGGCGCGAAAGCCGGCTGGGGCTGGAGCGGCGCCAGCCCAGCAAGGCCGGCAGCCCGCAGGGATAGGCGGCAGGGCCTTTCCTTCGCGCGCGGCGGTGGTATGTGTCAGATATGAGTGACGTTCTGCTGTCCATCGGACATGGCTATTCGGCGCGGGCGCTGGCGGGGCGGCTGGTGCCCGCCGGCTGGCGCGTCATCGGCACCACGCGCAGCGCCGACAAGGCCGCGGCGCTGGCCGAGGACGGCGTGACCCCGCTGATCTGGCCCGGCCGCGACCTGCCGCTCGGCGCGGCAACGCATCTGCTCAGCTCGGTCGGCCCCGGCCCGGACGGCGACCCGGTGCTCAGGGCCGCGGGCGCGCAGATCGCGCAGGCGCGGCACCTGCGCTGGATCGGCTATCTGTCCACCACCAGCGTCTATGGCGATCACGGCGGCGCCTGGGTGGACGAGGACACGCCCCCCGACCCGGCCACCGACCGCGGCCGCGCGCGGCTGGATGCGGAACGCGCCTGGGCCCGCGTGGCCGAGGCCGCCGGCGTGCCGCTGCACATCTTTCGGCTGGGCGGGATCTACGGGCCCGGGCGCGGCCCCTTCGCCAAGCTCCGCGCCGGCAGGGCGCAGCTGATCATCAAGCCCGGGCAGGTGTTCTCGCGCATCCATGTCGACGACATCGCGCAGGCGCTCGCCGCCTCGATGCGCGCGCCGGTGCCGGGCGGGCGCGTCTACAACCTGTGCGACGACCTGCCCGCGCCGCCGCAGGATGTGCTGGCCCATGCGGCGCAGCTGCTGGGGATCGCCCCACCCGAGGCCGTGGCGTTCGAGGACGCCGATCTCAGCCCCATGGGCCGCAGCTTCTACGCCGAGAACAAGCGCGTCCGTAACCACCGGATGCGGCGGGAGCTGGGGATCGCGCTTCGCCACCCCGATTATCGCAGCGGGTTGGCATCGATCCTGGAGCACGACGCCTGACCGCCGATCGCGCGGACCCAGCCGGTGCCAGCGCGCGGCGTCCCGACCACGCCCACCCCCCTGATCCGCCAGTCGATTCGCGAAAAAAGGCTGGAGGACCGGGGCGTGCTGCCGCCGCTTGCAGACAAGGTGGCTTAATCAGGGGCGCGTGGAACCAAGCCGCCTGAATCGGCGCGGACCGCATCCAAGCCAGCCGAACGCAGCGGGCACCTGGCGCGCCGGGCGCGTCCGGGCAACCCACCCCACAGCGGACAGGATCAAGACCGCATTGCGGCGCTTACTTGATCTTGCCTTCCTTGTATTCGACATGCTTGCGCGCGACCGGGTCGAATTTGCGGATGGTCATCTTTTCGGTCATCGTGCGGGCGTTTTTCTTGGTGACATAGAAATGCCCCGTGCCCGCGGTCGAGTTCAGGCGGATCTTGATGGTGGTGGGCTTTGCCATGGCGCAGTCTCCTGTGGCGGGCGCTTCCGAGCCCGCGAAATCATTGCGGCCTTCTAACGGGTGCGCGCGGCGTGTCAACCGCCGCCAGGCACAGGGTGCGGCGCCGGCGGCGGGCATGATCGCCCGCTGCGCATCGCACGCCCCGGAACACGGCTACCGCGGCGCGGGGGCACTGCGCCTGCGGCCCCGTGGGGACGGGGCGGAACTGCCCGCTCAATACGCGTTGCGCGCGCGCAGCACCGCGCCCGGTGTGCGCAGCACGATCCACAGATCGCGCCAGAGCGACCAGGTGTCGATATAGTCGAGGTCATGCGCGATGCGGGCGCGCAACGCGGCGTCCGAGGTTACCTCGCCGCGCAGGCCATTGACCTGCGCCCATCCGGTGATCCCCGGCTTGACGCGGTGACGGGCGAAATACCCTTCGGCCACGTCGGCGAAAAGCCACTCGCGGTTGCGCGCTGCCAGCGCGTGCGGGCGCGGGCCCACAAGCGACATGTCGCCGCGCAGCACGTTGAAGAGTTGCGGCAATTCATCGAGCGAGGTGCGCCGCAGCCAGCCGCCCACGCGGGTGACGCGGCCATCGTTGCGGGTGACGGGGCGCCGCGCCTCGGGGTCGGCGTCGCGCCAGTGCAGCGTGCGGAACTTCAGGATCTCCATCGCGCGATTGTTGAACCCGTGGCGCGCTTGGCGAAACAGCACCGGGCCGGGGGAGTCGAGCCGCACCGCGAGCGCGATCACCGCCATCATGGGCAGCGCGAGCACCATCAGCACGCTGCCAAGCACCAGATCGAAGCCGCGCTTCAGCACCCGGTCCTGCCAGCGCAGCGGTCGGCTGAACAGATCCAGCAGCGGCACCGGACCCAGCCAGTCATAGGTGCGCGGCTGGAAGCGCAGCCGCGTGTCATGCACCGACAGCCGGATATCGACCGGCAGCACCCACAGCTTGCGCAACAGATGCATGATCCGCGCCTCGGCCCGCAGCGGCAGCGACACGATCAGCATGTCGATCCGCGCGATGCGCGCGAATTCCAGCAGATCATCGGTGTCCCCGAGCTTGTGCACGCCGGCAACCAGCGGCGGCGAGCGCGCATCCTCGCGGTCATCGAACAGGCCCACCACATGCACGCCGTCGCGGTGCAACGCGGCGAGCTGGCGCAGCAGCGCCTCGGCCTCGGGTCCGCCGCCGACGACGGCGATGCGCTGTTCCAACCGGCCGCGGCGGGCCAGCTGCGCCAGCCCCCCGGCCAGCATCAGCCGCAGCGCCACCGCGCCGCTGGCGGCAACTGCCGCCCAGGCACCCACCCATGCCGGCGCCGGGGGCGTGTCCGGCCAGTGTGCGAGCCCTGCGGCGAGCCCGCCGACCCCCAGGATCACCACCCCCAGCGTCCCCGCGCCCAGTGCGGCCGAGCGGCCCGGCGCGCGCAGCACGAGCACGTCATGCGCCCGTGCACGCCGCGCCAGCGCGCCCCACGTCCACAGCGCCCCGAGCGTGGCCAGCACCAGGGTCGTGAACGCTTCGGTGTGCGGCGTCCAGACAAGCGCCAGCAGCAGCGCACCGGGCACCCAGAGCGCTTCGATCACGCGCAGCGCCCACGCCACGGCGCCGGGTCCGATCGCGTCGCGCGCCAGCCGCCGCGCCACGCTGGCCGCGGCGGGGCTGATCGTGCCGTCCCCACGTGCCTGCTCTGCCCCGATACCGATCGCCGCCGCTGCGCCGCCTGCGTCCGCGCCCACCTGAGCCTCCTGCGATGTCAACCGTCGCGGTGCAGGATGACCGCCAAAGGTAAAGTTTTTCCCAGCATCGCGGCGATGACAGGCCGCGCCGCGCGTGCTAGGTCCCGCGCAGCACCGCAGGAGAGCCCATGACCCACGCCGACACCCCGCCCCCGCCCGAGGATGACCGCCCCGTCTGGCCGGCGATCCGGCGCGGCTGGGCGCGCGTCTGTCCGGCCTGTGGAACCGGCGCGCTGCTGCACAACTATCTGAAAGTCCACGACCAGTGCCCGCAATGCGGCGAGGCGCTGCACCACCAGCGCGCCGATGACGGGCCGGCCTATCTGACGCTGACCGTCACCGGCAAGGTCGCGATCTCGCTGATGGTGTGGCTGCTGTTCGAATACGACCCGCACCCGCTGCTGCTGTTTGCGGTCATCTCGGCGGTGGTGATCGCGCTGTCGCTCTATCTGCTGCCGCGGTTCAAGGGGATGATGGTGGCGATCCAGTGGTCGCGCCGGATGCACGGCTTCGGCGAGGCGGACCGATGAGCGCGCCCGCGCCGATTCGCGATGCCGCCACGATCCTGCTGGTGCGCGAGGCCGCCGAGGGCCCGCAGGTGCTGATGGGCCAGCGCGGCGCGGGGGCGGCGTTCATGCCCTCGAAGGTGGTGTTTCCCGGCGGCGCGGTCGATCCGGGCGACGCGCAGGTGCCGCTGGGCGCGCCGCTGTCGCCGCTGTGCACCGGGCGGCTGGCCCACGCCAGCGCCGTGCCCGCCAACGCACTCGCCGCCGCAGCCCTGCGCGAGCTGTGGGAGGAGACCGGTCAGTTGCTGGGAACGCCCGGCATCTGGCCCGCGCCGGTGCCCGCCGACTGGACCGCGGTCGCCGCGCGCGGAATGCTGCCCGACGCGGGCGCGCTGACCTATATCTTCCGCGCGATCACGCCCCCCGGCCGGCCGCGGCGCTTCGATGCGCGGTTCTTTCTGGCCGATGCCGGCGCGCTCGTCACCGACCCCGACGATTTCGCCGCCGCCTGCGACGAGCTCAGCCACCTGCGCTGGGTGCCCTTCGCGCAGGCCCGCAACGCCGATCTGCCCTTCATCACCGAGGTCGTGCTGGCCGAGGCCGAGGCGCTGCTGACCCGCGGCGGCAAGCCCGATGCGGTGCCGTTCTTCGACAACGCCGGCGATGTGTCGGTGTTCCACCGCATCGCCTGAGGCGCGCGCCTGTGACATTCGGGCCGCCTGCGCAGGCTTGAAGGCCGTCACGCCGCGGTCTAGCGTGCGCGCGACCGTGGCCCGAGGGGTGCGCATGACGCAGAAACGTTCGATCTTCGAGGAAGTCCAGACCGACAAACCCGCCGTCGGGCCGCGCCCGGCCTCGGCCAGCGCAGCGCGGTCGCGGGCGCGCGCGCAGATCCGCGGCTGGCTCATCGCGCTGTTCGCGCTGGTGACGGTGATGGTGGCGGTCGGCGGCATGACCCGGCTGACCGATTCCGGGCTGTCGATCACCGAATGGCGCCCCGTGACCGGCGCCATCCCGCCGCTGAGCGCCGAGGACTGGGACCGCGAGTTCGAGCTTTACCGCCAGATCGATCAGTATGCGCTGATGAATCGCGGGATGAGCCTTGACGAGTTCAAGATCATCTACTGGTGGGAATGGGGCCACCGGCAACTGGGGCGGTTGATCGGGCTGGTCTGGGCGCTGGGCTTCGGGTTCTTCCTGCTTGCGCGCCGGATCCCGGCGGGCTGGACGCCGCGGCTGCTGGGGCTGGGGGTGCTGGGTGGCGTGCAGGGCGCGATCGGCTGGTGGATGGTCGCCTCGGGGCTGACCGGGGGGATGGTCGCGGTCGCCAGCTACCGGCTTGCGGTGCATCTGGGGCTGGCTTTCGTGATCCTTGGGCTGCTGGCGTGGTATATCCTGCATTTCAGCCGCCCCGAGGCCGATTTGATGCAGGCCCGCCGCGCGCGCGAGGGCCGGCTTGCGGGCTGGGCCGGCGCGCTGGTGGCGCTGGCGCTGGTGCAGATCGTCCTCGGCGCGCTGGTGGCGGGATTGCGCGCCGGCGCAGGCTTCACCGACTGGCCGTTGATGAACGGCGCGCTGATCCCGGCGGGGATCCTGGCGCTCGATCCGCTCTGGACAAACCTGTTCGAGAACCCCGCCACGGCGCAATTCGCGCATCGCAAGGCCGGGTATCTGCTGGCGCTGGTCGGCCTCGTGGTGTGGCAGCTCGGCCGCCGCTCGCCGCACCCCGCCACCCGCATCGCGTGCTCGCTGATGACCGTGGTGCTGCTGGCGCAGATCGGGCTGGGCGTCGCCACGGTGATGCTCGCCGCCCCGTGGGAGCTGGCGATCGCGCATCAGGCCACCGCGATCCTGCTGTGGGTGATGATCCTGCGCGCGCGGCATCTGGCGCTCTACCCACGCGCGGCGCGGCTGACGGCCTGACCCAACCACAAGGAGCCTGCGCCCATGACCACCGCCTTCGACACCGTGATCGCCCATGCGCGCGAAACCGCCGCGCTCGAAGCCGTGATGACCCGGCTGGGCTGGGACCAGCGCACCGTGATGCCGCATCGCGGCAGCGCCCAGCGGGCCGAGGAACTGGCGGCGCTGGAAAAGGTGCTGCACGCGCGCCGCACCGACCCGCGGCTCGCCGACTGGCTGGACGCGGCGAAGGCCCCCACCCCCGAAGGCGCCGCCATGCTGCGCGAGATCGCGCGCACCCGCGACCGCCACGCCCGCGTCCCCGACACGCTGGCGGCAGAACTCGCCCGCGTCACCTCCACCGCGCAGGACATCTGGGCCGATGCCCGCCGCCACGACAATGTCGCGGCCTTCCTGCCGGCGCTGGAGCAGGTCGTCGCCCTGCGCCGCGAGGAAGCCGCCGCCATTGCCGATGGCGGCGACCCCTATGACGCGCTGATGCAGGACTACGAGCCCGGCGCCTCGGGGGCCGACACGGCGGCGATGTTCGACCGGATGCGCCCGCGGCTGGTCGCGCTGCGCGAGGCGATCCTGGGCGCGCCCACCCCCGAACCGCTGCGCGGCGACTTCGCGCAGGACGGCCAGCTGCGGCTTGCGCGCAAACTGGCCGAGGCCTTCGGCTACGACTTCACCGCCGGCCGGATCGACCTGACCGTGCACCCGTTCTGCGCTGGCCACGGCGCGGATGTGCGCATCACCACGCGCGTGGTGGAAACCCAGCCCTTCAACTGCCTCTATTCCACCATCCACGAGGTCGGCCACGCCGCCTATGAACAGGGCGTGGACCCCGAGCTTGCGCTCAGCCCCATCGGGCGCGGGGTGTCGATGGGCGTGCATGAAAGCCAGAGCCGGATCTACGAAAACCAGCTCGGCCGCTCGCGCGCCTTCACCGGCTGGCTGTTCGACGCCATGCGCGCCGAGTTCGGCCCCCTCAACCTCGACGATGCCGACGCCTTCCACGCCGCCGTCAACCGCGTCACCCCCGGCTATATCCGGACCGAGGCCGACGAGATCCACTACAACCTGCACATCATGATGCGCTTCGATCTCGAACGCGACCTGCTGCAGGGCAAGCTTGATGTGACCGACCTCGAAGAGGCCTGGAACACGCGGTTTCAGGCCGATTTCGGCGTCGCTGTCGACCGCCCGGCCAATGGCGTGCTGCAGGACGTGCATTGGTCGGCGGGGCTCTTCGGCTATTTCCCCACCTACAGCCTCGGCAACGTCTATGCCGGCTGCCTCAACCGCGCGATGCGCGCCGATCTTCCCAACCTCGACACCCGCGTTGCGCAGGGCGATCTGCGCGCGGCCACCGGCTGGCTGCACGACCGCCTGCAACGCTTCGGCGCGCTGCGCGACCCGCGCGACACCATTAAAGCCGCCTGCGGCTTCGCACCGACCGAAGCGCCGCTGCTCGACTATCTCGAAACCAAGTTCCGCGCGCTCTAAAAGCTCTGACCCCGCCCGCGCCCCGCCGGGCCCGGCGCGGGCGGG
>PUOA01000145.1 GCA_003551925.1 Paracoccaceae bacterium | reverse complement strand
CGGGATCAGGAACGGCACCAGAAAGATCACATCCCAGATCCGCGCGCCGGGCACGTCGCACAGCCCGCGCAGAATGCCCGTGGGCAGACCAAGGATCAGGCTGCCGATCATCACCGACACCGCCAGCAGCAGCGTGTTGCGGGTCTGGATCATCAGCCGGTCGTTTTCGGTCAGGATGACGATATTCGAAAACGGCTCGGCCAGCGACCCGCGCGCGAATTCCGGGAAGACGGCCTGCAGCAGGATGAACAGCACCGGCAGGCCGACCAGCACGATCAGCGCACCGGCTGCGAGCGCGGTCAGGACCGTGGCGGCGCGTGGCATGACCGGTGCTCCTTCCTCGATGGCAAAGGACCCCGACGCAAGGGCCGGGGTCCCGCAGTCCTGCGTATGCGTCTCAGCGGTCGGTGACGGTGTCGTTGAACCGCGCGATGATCTCGTCGCGCCGCGCCGCGGCCGCGTCACCATCGACATCGATCACGTTCAGGTCGTTGACGCCGGGGCGCAGCCCTTCCACATCGGCGCGCGCGGGCATCATCCAGGTGTCGGCGACCAGCGCCTGCCCGGCATCCGACAGGACGAAGTCGACGAAGGCCATCGCCGCATCAGGGTTCGAGGTCGACTCGAGGATGAACATCGGGCGCGGGGCGATCACGGTCCCGCTTTCGGGCACGATCACCTCGACCGTCTCGCCGTCGGCGGCGCGCGCGTAGGAGATATAGTCCACCGCCCCGAACACGGCAGCGGCCGCGCCCTGCAGAACCGGGTTCAGCGCCGCCGCGTTCGGTCCCGGCACGATCATGCCGTTGTCCGCCAGCGCGGCCAGCAGGTCCCACGCGTCGTCGCCCATGGCGGTCTCAAGCCCCACCACCAGATCGAAGGCCGACCCCGACTGCGCCGGATCGGGCATGGTGACCAGATCGCGGAATGCCTCGTCTGCCAGATCGGCCCATTCGCCGGGGCGCGGCGTGTCGCTTTGCGTGTTCCACGCGATGGCCAGCGCCGAGATGCCCTGCGCGACGTAATGGCTGTGCTTCAGAAAGTCGGGCACGTTCTCCGCATGGGGCGAGGTGTATTCCATCAGCAGCCCGCGTTCGTGCATGTCCACGGCCGAGCCCCAGCTTGCCGAGACCACGACGTCGGCCTGCGGGTTCGCTTCCTCGGCTTCCAGCCGCGCCATGACCTGCCCGGTGGTGGCCTGGAACACGTTGACGCGGGTGCCGGTTTCGGCCTCGAACGCCTCGGCCAGCGCGTCGGCGAGCCCGCCAGGGCCGGCGGTGTAGAAGGTCAGCGTGTCGGCCTGCGCGGCGGTCGCGCCCAGCGTGACGGCCGCGGCGATCGTTGCGGTGCGGAGCATCGGTTTCGTCCTTTGTCCAGAAGTGGTGGAGCGGTCAGCCGGCGGCGAAGACCCGCAGCCGGTCGTCTTGCAGGGCAAGCGCGATCTCGCTGCCTTGCGCGGCGGGGGCGTCGGCGGGACACACAAGCCCGTGCCCGCCCGCGCCCAGGTCGAGGTGAAGCAGATAGCGGTCGCCCTGAAACTGGCTGCGGCGCACGCGCGCGCGCAGCGGCCCGTCGGCGGCGGCGCGCACCGCGGTGCGCGGGATCAGCAGCGTCGCGCGGCCCTGATAGCCGTTGCTCAGCGGCGAGCGCACCGACACGGGCGCCGAGGTGCCGCGGAACTCGCGCGCCGCGACCTCGCCATCGATCAGCGCGCCGATGTTGAGAAACTGCGCCACATCCACCGATGCCGGGTCGGCGAAGATGGCCTCGGGCGCGTCGATCTGCGCGATCTCGCCGCCGATCATGATCGCCACCCGGTCGGCGACGGTGAACGCCTCGGTCTGGTCATGCGTGACATAGATCGCCGACAGGCCAAGCTCACGCAGGAGCGTGCTCATCTCCAGCGCCAGGCTCTCGCGCAGCTCGCGGTCGAGGTTCGAGAGCGGCTCGTCGAACAGCACCAGCGGGGGTTCGGCGACGATGGCGCGCGCCAGTGCCACGCGCTGCTGTTGCCCGCCCGACAGCGTGCCCGGCGCGCGATCGGCGAGATGGTCCAGCCCCACCCGCGCCAGCGCGGCGCGCGCGCGCGCGGTCCGGGCGGCGCGCCGGTCGCCGCGCATCCGCAGCGGGAAGGCGACATTGTCCAGAACGCTCAGATGCGGCCAGAGCGCGTAGTCCTGAAACACCATGCCGATCCCGCGCGCCTCGGGGGGCAGCGTGTGCACGGTGCCGTCGGCGACGGTCTGGCCCGCGATCTCCATCCGCCCCGCCGAGGCGGACAGAAGCCCCGCCGCGATGCGCAACAGCGTGGTCTTGCCGCAGCCCGAGGGGCCGAGCAGCGCGACGATCTCGCCCGGCGCGACGGTCAGGTCGATGCCGCGCAGGACCGAGGTGTCGCCGAACCGCTTTCCGATGGCGGCGGCGACAAGCGCGGCGGTGCGCGGGGTGGTTGCTGCTGTATCTCTCATGCCCTCGCGCCTAGCCCAGCCGGATGACGGTTTCATGACAGACCGTCACACTCAGATGATCGCGTGGCGAACCCTGGCCGAGACCCATTCGCTGACCACCACGGTGCCGAGGATGGCGATGAAGATCACCGTCACCTGCCCCCAGGCGAGCATGTTCACCGACGCCTGCAACTGAACGCCGATCCCGCCCGCGCCGACCAGCCCCAGGATCGTCGCCTCGCGGATGTTGATGTCCCAGCGGTAGACGCTGATTCCCGCGAAGGCCGGCAGCACCTGCGGCCAGACGCCGTAGGACAGCACCTGCGCGGGCGCGGCGCCGGTGGCGCGGATCGCCTCGACCTGGCGCTCGTCGACCTCTTCGATCGCCTCGTAGAGCAGCTTGCCGATGAAGCCGATCGAGCGCAGCGCGATGGCGATGATCCCCGCCAGCAGCCCGGGGCCGAGGATCAGCACCAGCAGAAGCGCCCAGATCAGCGAGTTGATCGAGCGCGAGGCCACGATGATCGCGAGCGCGACGGGGCGGACGAAATACACGCTCGGCGTGGTGTTCGACGCGGCCAGAAACGCCAGCGGCGTGGCCAGCGCGATCCCGATCAGCGTGCCCAGCGTGGCGATGTTGATCGTGTCCCACATCGGCGCCCAGATCCGGTCGAAATAGCTGAGCGGCGGGTTGGACATGCGCCGCGCCATGTCCCAGGCCTGCTGCGG
>PUOA01000034.1 GCA_003551925.1 Paracoccaceae bacterium | reverse complement strand
GTGACCGCAGCGGCGAAGATGGGCCCGGTGACGGTGCTCTGCGCCGGCGCCAAGGCCGCCGATGCGGCGGCCGAGGACGCGATGCGCCGCATCTGGGATGACCTGACCGGCGGCACTCCCGGCGCGCCCCTGACGCTGCAGGTCAAGGGCCGGACGATCGAGCTGCCGCGTCACCACAACGGCGTTGCGCGGGCAAGCTTCTGGGACCTGTGCGGCCAGCCGCTGGGCCCGGCCGATTATCTGGCCATCGCCGACGCAGTCCGCGTGCTGATGGTTTCGGGCATTCCGCGCCTGTCGGCGTCCAATTACAACCAGGCCAAGCGCTTCGTGACCCTGGTCGATGCGCTCTACGAGGCGCGCGTGCGGCTGATCGCCAGCGCCGCCGACGACCCGGAACGGCTGTATCTCGAAGGCGCCGGTGCCTTCGAATTCGAACGCACCGCCAGCCGCCTGCGCGAAATGCAGTCCGCCGACTGGGCCGCGCAGGGGTGACCTGACGCGCTGTTCGGACTATGTTCCGCCAGAGTTTTGCACCTTCGGCGCAACTGACGATTTCCTGTCGTGAAAACGACATGTTATTCAGGGGTTTGCGCGGCTCCGGCAAAATTATATCGTAAAAACAAATTCTTACACAAGAGCCTAATTTTTGTGCAGTGCGAGGACGGCGCGGAAAACCAAGGTGAATTCGTGTTTCACGGGGCTGTGTCCACAAGGTTATCCACAGAAACGGGGGACAGCTTAGCGCTTGAAGCCGGCGTCACAGCGTTGCAGCCATGCGGGGAATCAGGGCAAGAGCCAACCATGCACGACGAAGAGCCCATCACGCAGGACGCGCCCACCGGCCATGCCTGTATCCAGTCCTACCTGCGCACGCTGGAGAACGTCCCCGGCGTCTACCGGATGCTGAACGCGCGCTCCGAGGTGCTCTATGTCGGCAAGGCGCGCCAGCTGCGCGCGCGGGTGGCGAATTATGCGCGACCTTCGGGGCATTCGGCGCGGATCGCGCGGATGATCTCGGAAACCACCAGCATGATGTTTCTGACCACGCGCACCGAAACCGAGGCGCTGCTGCTGGAACAGAACCTGATCAAGCAGCTCAAGCCGCGCTACAACGTGCTGCTGCGCGACGACAAGAGCTTCCCCAACATCCTGCTGCCGCGCGACCATGCGTTTCCGCAACTGCGCAAGCATCGCGGGCGCAAGACCGTCCCGGGCAGCTATTTCGGCCCGTTTGCCAGCGCCGGCGCGGTAAACCGGACGCTGACGCAACTGCAACGCGCGTTCCTGCTGCGCAACTGCTCGGATTCGGTCTTTGACAGCCGCACGCGGCCGTGCCTGCTCTATCAGATCAAGCGCTGCAGCGCGCCCTGCGTGGGATATGTCACCGAAGCGCAATACGCCGAACTGGTCGCCGATGCCGAGCGCTTTCTGTCGGGCAAGAGCACGAAGCTGCAGGCCGAGCTGGCCACCGAGATGCAGAAGGCGGCCGAGGCGATGGAGTTCGAGCGCGCCGCCGCGCTGCGCGACCGCATCCGGGCGCTGACCAATGTCCAGCAAAGCCAGGGCATCAACCCCCGCGGTGTCCCCGAGGCCGACGTGATCGCGCTGCACATGCAGGGTGGGCAGGCCTGCGTGCAGGTGTTCTTCATCCGCGCCAACCAGAACTGGGGCAACCGCGATTTCTACCCCCGCACGGGTGCGGGCGCCGAGGAGCCCGAAATCCTGCAGGCCTTCCTCGCGCAGTTCTATGACGACAAGACGCCGCCGCGGCTGGTGCTGCTCTCGCACCCGCTGGAAGACGAGGACCTTGTCGCCGGGCTGCTGGCCGAACGCGCCGGCCGCAAGGTGGAGCTTGCCGTCCCCCGGCGCGGCGAGAAGGCCGAGCTGGTGGCGAACGCGGCGCGCAACGCGCGTGAGAGCCTCGGCCGCCGCCTGGCCGAGAACGCGGCGCAGTCGAAGCTGCTGGCGGGCATGGCCGAGGCCTTCGATATGGACGCCCCCCCGCGGCGAATCGAGGTCTATGACAACTCGCATATCCAGGGCGCGAATGCCGTGGGCGCGATGATCGTCGCCGGCCCCGACGGGTTCATCAAGAGCCAATACCGCAAGTACAACTTCAAGGACGGCGAGGTCACCCGCGGCGACGATCTGGGCATGATGAAGGCCATGCTGCGCCGCCGTTTCGAGCGGTTGCAGCGCGAAGACCCGGACCGGCAGGGCGACAGCTGGCCCGACCTGTTGCTGATCGATGGCGGGGCGGGGCAGGTCGCGGCGGTGGCCGAGGTCATGGCCGAGCTCGGCGTCGACGACGTGGCGCTGCTGGGCGTGGCCAAGGGCGTGGACCGCGATCAGGGCAAGGAAGAGTTCCACCGCCCCGGTGCGCGCCCCTTCGCGCTGCGCCGCAACGACCCGGTGCTCTATTTCATCCAGCGCCTGCGCGACGAGGCGCACCGCTTCGCCATCGGCGCGCACCGCCAGAAACGCGCCAAGGCCGTCGGCGCCACGCCCCTGGACGAGGTCCCCGGCATCGGCGCGGCGCGCAAGCGCGCGCTGCTGGCGCATTTCGGCTCGGCCAAGGCGGTGTCGCGCGCGGGGCTTGCCGATCTGCGCGCCGTGCCGGGCATTTCCGAGGCCATGGCCCAGCGCATCCACGACCATTTCCGCAGCGGCGGCTGACGCCGCCCCTATCCGCTCGCGTCGAGGATCCGCGCCAGCAGGGCAAAGCTCTGGCGAACCCCGCCGGGCGAATCGCGTGCGATGAAGCCGTCGAGCTCGGGCCACAGGCGGATGGCGCGGTCCACCAGCGGATCCGATCCGGCCTCGTAAAGCCCCGCCTGGATCATCAGCTCGGCCCGGTCATAGGCGCCCAGAAGCCGCCGCGCCTCGGCGATGCGGGCGTTTTCCTCGGGCGTGGCGGCGGCGGGCAGGCTGCGCGAGACCGAGCGCAACAGGTCCACCGCCGGAAAGCGCCCACGTTCGGCGATCGCGCGGTCCATCACCACATGCCCGTCCAGCACCCCGCGCAGGATGTCGGCGACCGGTTCCTCCATGTCCGAGCCTGCCACCAGCACGGTGAAGATGCCCGTGATCGCGCCGCTTCCCTCGACCCCCGGCCCCGCGCGCTCGGCCAGCGACATGACCGCGTGCCCCAGCGAGGGCGGGAAGCCGCGCAGGCTGGCGGGCTCGCCGCCTG
>PUOA01000250.1 GCA_003551925.1 Paracoccaceae bacterium | reverse complement strand
GGCAGAGCCTGCGGGTAGACCTGGACCAAGAAGGAATTGCCCCCTTCAGTCCAGATGGCCGAGACTATGGCCGGATCTTCCTGCGCAGCGAGGTTGAACAGGGCCTTCGTCCCTAGATGACTGGGCGATGGAAGGCTCGCTCGAGAAAAACCAACAATCAGCCTTTTCGCCCCACACGCACGACCTTCATGTAACCGCACCTGAATGACCCGCTTCCGGGAAGCCAACGGGATCACGCAGGTGTTATTATGATGTCAAAAAAAACGCTTGACAGCCTCTGCGTAAGCTTATGGTTGCGTTTGCGCACTCATATGGTTTTTCTGTGTGTGCCAGCCCCCGACGTCAGGCGCAGTTCGAGAAACCGCAGGCCCGGCAGGTCTTGCAGCCTTCGATCATCACCACCTCGAAGGCGCCGCAGGCGGGGCAACTGCGGCCCCGGGATGCGCTTCCGGGGCCTGCGGGCGCGGTGGGGTCGATCTTCAGGCCCAACCCCGCGCCGTCGATGAAGCCGATGCGGATCAGGTGTTCCTCGATCACGTCGCCGATCGCGGCCAGGATCGACGGCACGTAACGCCCCTGCATCCAGGCGCCACCGCGCGGGTCGAACACGGCCTTCAGCTCCTCGACCACGAAGGACACGTCGCCGCCGCGCCGGAACACCGCCGAGATCATCCGCGTCAGCGCCACCGTCCAGGCGAAATGCTCCATGTTCTTGGAGTTGATGAACACCTCGAACGGGCGGCGGCGGCCGCCGACCACCACGTCGTTGATGGTGATGTAGATGGCGTGCTCGCTGACCGGCCATTTGAGCTTGTAGGTGTGCCCCTCGAGCGCGGCGGGACGGTCGAGCGGATCGGACAGATACACCACATCGGCGCCGGTGTCGGTCTGGGGCGCGGCCTCGGTCGCCTCGGGGACCGACAGCACCGAGCCCGTGACCTCGTTCGGGCGGTAGGTGGTGCAGCCCTTGCAGCCGGCCTCGTAGGCGGCGTGGTAGACGTCCTTGAACGCCTCGAACGAGATGTCGGCGGGGCAGTTGATGGTCTTGGAGATCGAGCTGTCCACCCAGCGCTGCGCGGCGGCCTGCATGCGCACGTGATCGGCCGGCGCCAGCGTCTGCGCGGTCACGAAGCTGTCGGGCAAGGGCGCGTCGCCTTGGGTCGCGCGCCACAGGTGCAGCGCGTAATCCTCGACCTCTTCCTCGGTGCGCGACCCGTCGGGCTGGAGCACCTTGCGCGTGTAGCTCAGCGCAAACACCGGCTCGATGCCTGAGCTGACATTGCCGGCATAGAGGCTGATCGTCCCCGTGGGCGCGACCGAGGTCAGAAGCGCGTTGCGGATGCCGTGGGCGCGCACCGCCTCGCGCACCTCTTCGTCCATCCCGCGCATGGTGCCCGAGGCGAGGAACGGCTCGGCCCGGAACAACGGAAACGGCCCCTTCTCGCGCGCCAGATCCACCGACGCCAGATACGCCGACCGCGCGATGGCGCGCATCCAGGCGTCGGTCCGCGCCACCGCGCGGTCGCCGCCATAGCGCAGCCCGCACAGGATGAGCGCGTCGGCAAGCCCCGTGACGCCCAGCCCGATGCGGCGCTTGGCCTGCGCCTCGGCCGCCTGGGCGGGCAGCGGGAAGCGACTGACATCAACCACGTTGTCCATCATCCGCACCGCCACGCGGACCAGCGCGTCGAGCTCCTCGACGTCGATGCGCGCAGCGTCGGTGAACGGATCGCGCACCAGCCGCGCAAGGTTGACCGAGCCCAGCAGGCACGCGCCATAGGGCGGCAGGGGCTGTTCGCCGCAGGGGTTGGTGGCCGAGATCGTCTCGGCGTAATGCAGGTTGTTGGCGGCGTTGATGCGGTCGATGAAGATCACGCCGGGCTCGGCGTAGTCATAGGTCGCGCGCATGATCGCATTCCACAGATCGCGCGCGGGCACGGTTCGGAACACGCGGCCGTCGAAGCGCAGCTCCCACGCCGCATCGTCACGCACGGCGGCCATGAACGCGTCGGTGACCAGCACCGACAGGTTGAACATGCGCAGCCGCGCGGCGTCGTGCTTGGCGGCGATGAAGGCCTCGATGTCGGGGTGGTCGCAGCGCATGGTCGCCATCATCGCCCCGCGGCGCGAGCCTGCGGACATGATCGTCCGGCACATGGCGTCCCAGACATCCATGAACGACAGCGGCCCCGACGCATCCGCCGCAACGCCCGCCACCGGCGCGCCGCGCGGGCGCAGCGTGCTGAAGTCGTAGCCGATACCGCCGCCCTGCTGCATGGTCAGCGCGGCCTCCTTCAGCATCTCGAAGATGCCTTCCATGCTGTCGGGGATGGTGCCCATCACGAAGCAGTTGAACAGCGTCACCGACCGCCCCGTGCCGGCACCCGCGATGATCCGCCCCGCGGGCAGGAAGCGGAAATCGGCCAGCGCGTCGTAGAAGCGCGGCTCCCAATGCTCCGGCTCGGCTTCGGGAGCGGCCAGCGCGCGGGCGATGCGCCGCCACGTGTCCTCGACCGAGCCATCGACGGGCGTGCCGTCCGGCGCCTTGAGGCGGTATTTCATGTCCCAGATCTGCTGCGCGATGGGGGCGTGGAAACGGGTCATGGGCGGGATGTCCGTGCGATGCTGGGAAAGGGTGGAGGGTAATCGCCCGCGCGCGCCCGGTCAACTTGAACCCGCCGCCGCCTCTGCTAGGTTTGGCGCGGGATATGGGGGCTGGCGATGAGCGCGCGCATACATCTGGTAAAACTCTGCGTCGGTGCCGAAAGCGTCGAGGATCTGGCGGCGTGGCAGCGCCAGCGCCGCGCGCAAGGCCCCGATGGCGCGCCGGTGCATGTCACGCGGATGTGGCCCAAACGCGCCGACGACCTGCTGGATGGTGGGTCGCTCTACTGGGTGATCAAGGGCGCGATCCTGGCGCGTCAGCGCGTTGTGCGGCTGGAGGAACGCACCGGCGGCGATGGACACCGCCGCTGCGCCATCGTGCTGGACCCCGACATCATCCGCACCCAGGCCGCCACGCGGCGCCCCTTTCAGGGCTGGCGCTACCTGCGTCCGGAAGACGCCCCCGCCGACCTGCCCGAGCGCCGCGCGGGCGATGACGCGCTGCCGCCCGAGCTCGACGCCGCGCTCGCCGAACTGGGGCTGCGCTGAACGGACACCGCGGACCGCGCCCCCGGGGCGCCGCCCACCCG
>PUOA01000076.1 GCA_003551925.1 Paracoccaceae bacterium | reverse complement strand
GCACGCCGAGCCGCAGGCGCTGGCGCAGGCGGGCAAGCTGGCGCGCGGGGCCACCGTCTATGTCAGCCTTGAACCCTGCGCGCATCATGGGCGCACACCGCCCTGCGTGGATGCGCTGATCGGGGCGAACGTGGCGCGCGTGGTCACTGCGCTCACCGACCCCGACCCGCGCGTGGCGGGCGCCGGACACGCGCGGCTGCGCGCGGCCGGGATCGACGTGACCGAAGGCGTCTGCGAGGCCGAGGCCCGCGCCGCGAATGCCGGGTTCCTGCTGCGCGTCACCGCCGGGCGGCCGTGGCTCACGCTCAAGCTGGCGCTGTCACTGGACGGGCGCATTGCCACCGCCACGGGCGAAAGCCGCTGGATCACCGGACCCGAGGCGCGCCGCGCGGTCCACGCCCTGCGCGCGCGCCACGATGCGGTGCTCGTCGGCGCCGGAACCGCGCGCGCCGATGACCCTGACCTGCGCGCGCGCGACCTGAGCGCGGCCGCGCAGCCGGTCCGCGTGGTGGCCGAGCCGCGCTTGCAGCTTTCGGCCGCGTCACGGCTGGGCCGCTCGGCGCATGAGGCGCCGGTGTGGATGCTCCACGGCCGCGACGCCCCCGAAGCGGCGCGCATGGCCTGGACCCGGTGCGGCGCCACGCTCATCGACGTTCCGCCGGCCCTCGACGGAACCGGCCTCGACCCTGCAGCGGTCCTCGGCGCGCTCGGCGCGCGCGGGCTGACGCGGGTGCTGTGCGAAGGCGGTGGGGTGCTCGCTGCAAGCCTGCTGCGTGCGGGGCTGGTGGATGAGCTTGCCGTGTTCAGCGCCGGCGCGATGCTGGGGGGCGACGCACGCGCCGGGATGGGCCCGCTCGGGCTGGCAGCTCTCGGTGACGCGCCGCGCTTCGAACTGGTCGAGCACCGGGCGGTCGGCCCCGATGTGCTCAGCCGCTGGCACCCTGCGACGTAGCGCAGATCACAGCCGCGGCGCGTGGTGGAGCAGCACCGGGACCACCAGATCCTCCTCGTCGATCAGGTGGCGGTCAAGGAACCCGGAAAACCGGTCAAGCCGTGCCTCAAGCCGCCCGGCGGCATCGCGCCCGGCCCCGACCTCGCCTGCCTGCAGGTGACCGAGCAGGGTGTTGGTGTCCTCGGCCAGCGCGTGGAGCGCCCCGTCAAGCGCGTGGTGGTCGCTGTCCAGCAGGTCGAACCCGGTCGACAGCCGCCCCTCGAGCCCCACCAGCTTCGGGAAATAATGGTGATCCTCGATCTTGTGGTGCCCGTCGAGCTGGTTGAGGAAGAACCCCATCAGCCGCGCGGTGTTCGCCGCGAAGCGTTCGGGCGCGGCGCTGTCGTCGATGAAGCCCTGCGTCTGGCCCTGAAGCCGCTCCAGCAGCTCGCGGAACATCAGGTGCCGCTCCAGCCAGAAGCGGATCAGCCCGTCGAAATTGCGGTGCGAGTGCCAGATGTCGCGTGGATATTCGCGCAGCAGGACCTGCAGCGCTTCGGGGAGCCCGTCGCGGGTTTCGAGACTGTTCATGCCGCCACCTTGCGTTGCCATGCGCGTCAGATATGGCACCGCGCCGCCGCGTCACAGGGGGCCAAGCGTGCGCGGAGGCAGAGCCACTGTGCGGAGCACGCGCCTTAACCCGCGAGGAAAACGCGCCTCAGCGCAGCGCCGGGCGCCAGCCAGCGGCGCGCGCCTCGGCTTCCGAGCAGAACCAGCGCGTGTCCGGATGCGCCATGGTGACACGGTCGTAATGCGCCTGCCCCGGCAGGTGATAGATGCGGCCGTTGGCGGACACGTTGCCCTTGATCGCGCAGTCGCTGCCGGGGGCCTGCACTGTCGCGGGCGCGGCACGCCGGCAGAACCCCGCCGGCGGGTTGAGCGGCCCTCCGAAGATCCCGGCCTGCTGTGCAGCCGCCGCCACCTCGGCGCGCTGGTAGGTCTCCAGCACACCCTGTTCGGCCGCGAAGCGCTCGCAGATGCGCGCCACACCGTGGCGAATCAGCAGATCGGCCACGTCGCGCCCGTCGAGCGTGCATCGCGCCACCACCCGGTCGTGGCTGCGCGTGCCCAGATCGGTGCAGGCAAGCATGCGCCCCTGCAACAGCCGCTCGGTCTCATGCCACGCCCAGCGCCCGCAGGCCCAGTCGGCGCCCGAGGGCAAGGCGCAACGCTCGGACCGCTCGGGCGCGTCGATTCCGCCAAGCCGCACCCGCGTGTCGCCGATGTCCAGTGTGTCGCCGTCGATCACCTGCGTCACGCCCGTGAACACCGGCGCGCCCGCCTGCTGGCCGGCATCGCCCGGGAACGGCGCCAGAAGCATCAGAAGCCCGGCCAGGATCGCGACACGCCACCACATGAGAGACGAATCGCTGATCCGGCAAGTGCCGTCAACAAAATGGTTAAGGTTTCGTTAAGGCCACGTTAACCACCGCGCCCGAAGCGCAACACCGCACAACTCAGCGCTGCGCATGCGCCCAGTCCGGGTGGACCCACGGGCGCAGATTGGCGCGCGGCAGCGGGGGCCGGCCAAGGATATGATCCGCCATCTTCTCGCCCACCATGATCGAGGGCGCGTTGAGATTGCCGTTGGTGATGCGCGGGAACACCGAGCTGTCGGCCACGCGCAACCCCTCGACGCCGATCACCCGGCCCTGCGGGTCAACCACCGCCATCGGGTCATCCGCGCGCCCCATCCGCGCCGTGCCGCAGGGATGGTAAGCGCTCTCCACATGCTCGCGGATGAAATCGTCAAGCGCGCCGTCGTCCTGAACCTCGGCGCCAGGCTGGATCTCGTGGCTGAGATAGGGCGCGAAGGCCGGCTGGGCCATGATCTCGCGCGTCAGCCGGATGCAGGCGCGGAACTCGGCCCAGTCGTCGCGGTGGCTCATGTAGTTGAAGCACAGCCGCGGCGCGTCCTCGGGGCGGGCCGAGGCGAGCCGCACCGTCCCGCGACTCTTCGAACGCATGGGGCCGACATGGGTCTGGAACCCGTGCCCCTCGGCCACCGCGGCGCCGTCATAGCGCACGGCGATGGGCAGGAAATGATACTGGATGTCGGGATAGTCGATGCCCGCGCGCGAGCGGATGAAGGCCGCGGCCTCGAACTGGTTGGACGCACCCGGTCCCCGACGCAGCAGCAGCCATTGCGCGCCGACCCACGCCTTGCCCAGAAGGTTCCAGTATTTGTAGAGCGTGATCGGCTGGCGGGCGGCATATTGCAGGTAGAGCTCCAGATGGTCCTGCAGGTTGGCCCCCACACCGGGACGGTCGGCCCGCACCGTGATCCCGTGCTCGGCCAGATGCGCGGCCGGGCCGATCCCCGACAACATCAACAGCTTCGGCGTGTTGATGCTCGACGCTGAAAGGATCACCTCGCGTCGGGCGCGCGCAACCTCGGTCGCACCGCCACGGCGGGTGATCTCGACACCGACCGCGCGGCCATCCTCGAACACCACCCGCCGAGCCTCGGCGCGGATCAGCTGGCAGTTGGCGCGCCGCAGGGCCGGGCGCAGATAGGCTTGCGCCGCCGACCAGCGCCGCCCGCGCCAGATGGTGGCCTCCATGGCGCCGAACCCTTCCTGCTGCGCCCCGTTGTAGTCGTCAGTGACGGGGTAACCGGCCTGCCGCCCGGCCTCGATGAAGGCACGGAACAAGGGGTTGGCACGAGCGCCGCGGGTGACATGGAGCGGGCCATCGCTGCCCCTCCAGGCGCTGTGCGCAGGCGCCCCCCCGCTCGCCTCGCCATGCCAGCACTCCATGCGCCGGAAATACGGCAGGACATCGGCGAAGCCCCACCCGTCGGCGCCATGCTCGGCCCAGTGATCGAAGTCGCGCGCATGGCCGCGCACATAGACCATGCCGTTGATCGAGGACGATCCCCCGATCACCCGCCCCCTCGGGCAGGCCAGCACGCGCCCACCCAGATGCGGCTCGGGCTCGGTGCGGAAGCCCCAGTCGTACCGGCGCATGTTCATCGGATAGGACAGGGCACCGGGCATCTGGATGAAGGGGCCGGCATCGGTGCCTCCGGCCTCGAGCACCAGCACTTGCGCGCCCGCTTCGGCCAACCGCCACGCCACGGCTGATCCCCCCGATCCCGAGCCCACGATCACGAAATCCGCTTCCATCACCAGTCCTCGCCGCAGGTGGTCTGGCGCCGGGTCAAGGATCGCGCAGCGACCCCCGCAGGGGGCTCGTCCTTGACGCGGCGCCAGACCACCCAGACACTTGATCAGGCGCGTTCAGGGCAGACCTGCCCCTGAACCGCCTCTCAGAAAAGCTTCAGCACTTTGCCAAGCAACCTGTGCGTCGGCACTCCGGGCGCTCCCGCCCCCTGCGCGACCGCACGTTCCGTGCGCCCGCGCAGGCGTTGGGCCGGGCAGCCGCGCGCCTTGCGCGCGGCTGCCCGGCCCAACGGGAGGAGACGGATCGCAGATCCGGCGACGACGGGCGGGAGCACCCCCTGGCTCTTTACGTCGGCGAAATCAGTAGGGCGCATCGACACCTCCCATCCCCACATGCACCGTTTTCAGCCGCGTGTAGTGCTCCAGCGCCGCCGGGCCGTTTTCGCGCCCCACACCCGAAGCCTTGACGCCCCCGAACGGCATTTCCACGGGTGTCAGATTATAGCTGTTGATCCAGCAGGTACCCGCCTCCAATCCGGCGACAACGCGGTGCGCGCGGCTCAGGTCGCGCGTGAACACACCCGCCGCAAGTCCGAAGGGGCTGGCGTTGGCGCGCGCCAGGACCTCGGCCTCGTCGTCGAAGCCCAGCACGCACATCACCGGCCCGAAGATCTCCTCGCGCGCGATGATCATGTCGTCGTGCACATCGGCAAAGACCGTGGGCGCCACGAAGAACCCGTCATTGCGCCCGCCATGATCGCCGCCGCAGACCAGTCGGGCGCCTTCATCCAGGCCCGCGCGGATGTAGCCCGTCACGCGGTCGCGCTGGCCGGCGCTGATCAACGGTCCCATCTGCGTGGCCTCGTCCAGCGGATCGCCAAGCAGGATCGCGCGGCTGCGCTCGGTCAGCCGCTCCAGAAACCGCGCCTCCAGCCCGCGCTGCACGAAGACACGCGTGCCGTTCGAGCACACTTGCCCCGCCGAATAGAAATTGCCCAGCATCGCCGCGCCCACCGCATCGTCAACCGAGGCGTCGTCGAACACGATCAGCGGCGACTTGCCGCCGAGTTCCATGGTGACGTGGCGGATGCCCTCGGCCGCCGCCGCATAGACCCGCCGCCCCGTGTCGACCGACCCGGTGAGCGAAACCTTGTCGACCCGCGCGTCGCCCACCAGCGCCGCCCCCACCGCGCCGGCGCCCTGCACCACGTTGAACAGCCCCGGCGGCAGCCCCGCCTCGGTCAGCAGTTCGGCCACGCGCAGCGCGCTCAGCGGCGTCAGCTCGGACGGCTTGAACACCATCGCGTTGCCGAAGGCGAGCGCGGGCGCGGCCTTCCAGCAGGCGATCTGCGTGGGGTAGTTCCACGCGCCGATGCCCGCGCAGACGCCCAGCGGTTCGCGCAGCGTGTAGGCGAAATCGCCCCCGCCGAGCGGAATGGTGTGCCCGGTCACGGTGGCCGCCGCGCCGCCGAAATACTCCAGCGCATCCGCTCCCGAGGTCGCGTCCGCCACCAGCGTTTCCTGCAACGGCTTGCCGGTGTCGAGCGTTTCCAGCTCGGACAGCGCGCGGTTGCGCGCGCGCATCAGCTCGGCCGCGCGGCGCAGCACCCGTCCACGCTCGACCGGCGCGCGCGCGGCCCAATCCGCTTGTGCGCGCCGCGCGGCATCGAGCGCGCGGTCCAGCACCGCGGGCGTGGCGGCATGGACGCGCGCGATCACCTCGCCCGTGTAGGGGTAGATCACGTCGATCGGCTCGCCGGCGGTATCCTCGACCGGAGCGCCGTCGATATAGTGGCTGGCGGGGGGCTGTGCGCGCATCAGGGATTCCTTTCGTCAGGCGGTGCGCAGCTGCGCGGCCAGCCAGTCCTCGACCATGCGGGCGGCGGCGCGGCCGTCGGGCTCGCCCGCGCCCAGCGCCTCGCGCAGGTAGACGCCGTCGATCATCGCCGCGACGCCTTCGGCCAGCGGGCGGGCGCGGGCGCCCGCGACCGGGCGCAGCGCATGGCCGAGGTTCGACACCAGCCGGCGCTGATACACGCCCAGCAGCCGCGCGGCATCGGCGCGGGTCTGCGCAAGAACGTAGAAGTTGAGCCACGCCGCGATCACCTCGCGGCGGAAGCTGGTTGGGGTGAAGCTCGCGCGGATCAGCGCCTGCACCCGCGCCTGCGGGCCGTCGGCGGCGGCGAGCGCGCCGCGCACCTCGGCGCCATAGACCGACAGCACATGGCGCATCGCGGCCAGGAACATCGCGTCCTTGGACCCGAAGTAATGATGCGCCAGCGCCGAGGACATCCCCGCGCGCCGGGCGATCCGGCTGACCGTGACCTCGAGCGCGCCGGTCTGCGCGATCTCGGCGATCGTGGCCTTGATCAATGCATCGCGCCTGATAGGCTCCATTCCGAGTTTCGGCATGTCCTGTCCCCTGCGACAAATCGCTTGCGCACGTGATAGCCGATTGTTTATTGACTGGTCAATCAACAAAGCCAACCACGGGAGTGACCTACCATGACCCTGCGCAAGATCTCGCTTGCGGCCTCGGCCGCCGCCCTGCTGGCCGCGCCAGCCTATGCCACCTGCGACAGCGTGACCTTCTCGGATGTGGGCTGGACCGACATCACCGCCACCACCGCCGTGGCGACCACGATCCTTGACGCACTGGGCTACGAGGCCAACACGCTGGTTCTGTCGGTGCCGGTGACCTACACCTCGATGGCCAATGGCGACGTCGACGTGTTCCTCGGCAACTGGATGCCCACCATGGAAGCCGACATCGCCCCCTACCGCGAGGCCGGAACCGTCGACACCGTGCGCCGCAACCTTGCCGGAGCGAAATACACGCTCGCCACCAACGCCCACGGCGCCGGGCTGGGCATCGCCGATTTCGCCGACATCGCCGAGCATTTCGATGCGCTGCAGGGACGGCTCTACGGGATCGAGCCCGGCAATGACGGCAACCGCCTGATCCTCGACATGATGGAGGCCGACGCCTTCGGGCTGGGTGCGTTCGAGCTGGTCGAAAGCTCCGAGCAGGGGATGCTGTCGCAGGTCGCGCGCTCCGACCGGCGCGGCGAGCCGGTGGTGTTCCTGGGCTGGGAGCCGCACCCGATGAACGCCAATTTCGAGCTCACCTATCTGGACGGCGGCGACGACTGGTTCGGCCCCGATTTCGGCGGCGCCGAGGTCTTCACCAACACCCGCGCGGGCTTCGTGGACGAATGCCCCAATGTCGGGCAGTTCCTGCAGAACCTCGAATTCACGCTCGAGATGGAAAACGCGATCATGGCGGCGATCCTCGATGACGGCGAGGCCCCCGAAGCGGCCGCGCGCGCCTGGCTGGCCGACAACATGGACGCGCTGGAGCCGTGGCTGGACGGCGTGACCACGCGCGACGGCGGCGACGCGATGGAGGCGCTCGAGGCCGCGCTGGGCTGATCCAGCGCCGACATGACGGGGGCCGCGCGGCGGCCTCCGCTCCATTCCAAGGACCGCCCCGCCCATGCTCGACCCGATCGCCGACCGCATCACCGACGCCAAGATCCCCTTCGGCCGCGAGGTCGCGCGCGGGTTCGAATGGCTCCAGGACAGCTTCATCGGCTTCTTCGACGGGCTGGAAATGGGGCTGCGGCAGGCGATCACGGTGCTGGCCAACGCGCTGAACGCACCGCATCCGCTGATCATGATCGCGATCTTCGGCGCGCTGACCTGGGTGCTGCAGCGGCGGGTGGCGCCGGTGATCATCGTCATGGGATGCGCGCTGTTCGCGCTGAACCAGGGCTACTGGGCGCTGACCATGCAGACGCTGACGCTGGTGCTGGGCTCGTGCGTGGTGTGCATGGGGATCGGGGTGCCGCTGGGCATCTATTCCGCGCATCATCCGCGCTTCTACCGCGCGCTGACCCCGGTGCTGGACCTGATGCAGACACTGCCGACCTTTGTCTATCTGATCCCGGTGCTGGTGCTGTTCGGGCTGGGGATGGTGCCGGGGCTGGTGGCGACGGTGATCTTCGCCATGCCGGCCGCGATCCGGCTGACCGAACTCGGCATCCGCTCCACCCCCACCGCGCTGACCGAGGCCGCGACCGCCTTCGGCGCCACCACCCGGCAGCGCATCCTCAAGGTCGAACTGCCCTACGCGTTTCCGCAGATCATGGCGGGGCTGAACCAGACGATCATGCTGTCGCTCAGCATGGTCGTGATCGCCGGGCTGGTGGGCGCACCGGGGCTGGGGGTGCCGGTGGTGCGCGCGCTCAACCAGGTCAACGCCTCGCTGGGCTTCGAGGCGGGGGCGGTGATCGTCGCCGTGGCAATCATGCTCGACCGGATGCTTCGGGTGGAGGCGAAGCGATGACCGCCGCGCCCACTGTCAGCTTTCGCAACGTGTCCATCGTCTTCGGGCGCAACCCTTATCGCGCGCTGCCGCTGATGGAGACCGGGCAGGACCGCGCCACGATCCAGAAGGAGACCGGCCAGATCCTGGGCGTGCATGACTGCACGCTCGATGTGGCCGAGGGTGAGATCGTGGTGCTGATGGGGCTGTCGGGCTCGGGCAAGTCGACGCTCCTGCGCGCGGTCAACGGGTTGAACCCGATCATCCAGGGCGATGTGCTGGTCAATGACGGGACACGGCTGGTCAGCGTGCCCAAGGCCGATGCGCGCACCCTGCGCCGACTGCGCACCCGCCACGTGGCGATGGTGTTCCAGCATTTCGGCCTGCTGCCGTGGCGGTCGGTGCGCGAAAACGTCGGGCTGGGGCTGGAGCTGGCCGGCGTGCCCCGCCGCGAGCGCCGCGACCGTGTGGCCGCGCAGCTCGAGCTGGTGGGGCTTGACGCCTGGGCAGACCGCGCGGTGTCCGAGCTTTCGGGCGGAATGCAGCAGCGCGTCGGGCTGGCGCGCGCCTTTGCCACCGACGCGCCGATCCTGCTGATGGACGAACCCTTCTCGGCGCTCGATCCGCTGATCCGCACCCGGCTGCAGGACGAATTGCTGGAACTGCAATCGAAGCTCAGGCGCACCATCATCTTCGTCAGCCACGATCTGGACGAGGCATTCCGGCTCGGCAACCGCATCGCCATCCTCGAGGGCGGGCGGATCATCCAGTGCGGCACCCCGTCCGAGATCTTCACCGCACCCGCCAACGCTTACGTGGCCGATTTCGTGGCCAACATGAACCCGCTGGGCGTGTTGCGCGCGCGCGACGCGCTTCTGCCCGCCGGCTGGCCGGCCCCCGACACGCGAATCGACGCCGACACCCCCATCCGCGACGCGCTCGAGCGATTGCAGGGCGCCTCGGATGGGCTCAGCGTGATCGAGAACGGCAACGTGATCGGACGGATCACGCGCGATTCGGCGCTGCGTGTGCTGGTCGCGCGGCGCGGGGAACACAGCGAGAGCGCATGACCCCCCTGCCCCGGTGTGCGTGGTTACAGAAGCTTCAGATCACCCGCCGAGGATCGCCCGTCGCGCCCCTCCTGCAGTTCGAACGAGACCTTCTGATCGTCGTTCAGTCCGCGCAACCCCGCGCGTTCCACCGCCGAGATGTGCACGAAGACATCCTTGCCACCCCCATCGGGGGCGATGAACCCGTAACCCTTGGTGCTGTTGAACCACTTCACGGTGCCGGTCGGCATGAGCAACCCTCCAGTTCGTGTCTCCCGCGGCAAGATCGCGGCGGGTCGTGCAGCCAGGTCTTCCAGATCGTGCCGGCTGCCATGCGAGGGCGGCGGTCGCAGAAGTCGGTATACACTCCGAAAATTCTGCCACAGCTTCCGTGAAAAGCAAGAGCCTTCCCAGCGGGGCAGAGTTGGGCTAGGCCTCGCCTTCGCATCCACCGCGACCAAAGGAGGCAGCGATGCGCAATGCGGCCCTCGTCCTGGGCATCCTCGGCGGGCTCTGGGGGATGCTGGTGGGGTTCTTCAGCTTCGGCTACACCGAACTGCTCATCCGCTACGACGAACTGGCCGAAATCACCGGCGGCGTTGCGAATATGGGGCTGATCCGGGTGATGAGCCTCGGCGCGCCGCTGATCGCCATCGCCGGGGGCGCGATGGCGCGATCGTCGAACACGCTCGGCGGCGTGCTGATGCTGGGCGCGGCGGGCGGCATGTACGCGGCCTTCGGATTCGGCGTGTTCACGATGTTCCCGATCAGCTTCTGCGCGCTGGGCGGGGCGCTGGCGCTGGCCGCGCGCCGCCCCGATCCGCACTGAGCCTGATTTGCACCGGGCCTGATTTGCACCGGGCCTGATTTGCACCGGGCCTGATTCGCACCGGGCCCCGTCACACCGATGTGGTGCGGTTATCCGGCCACCACCACCCGCGTGCCCAGGGGCACCCGGTTGTAAAGGTCGATCACGTCATGCTGCACCATCCGGATGCAGCCCGACGACACGAACCGCCCGATCGAGTTCCATTCGGGCGTGCCGTGGATCCGGTAGCCCCGGTCGCGCCCCCCCCACATCAGATAAAGCGCCCGCGCGCCCAGCGGGTTGGTCAGCCCGCCCGGATACCCGCCCGCAAAGCGGCGCAGCGACGGGTCGCGCGCGATCATGTTGGCGGTTGGTGTCCAGGTCGGCCAGGCGCGCTTCTGATAGATTGTGCCGGTGCCACGGAACGCGCGGCCCTCGGCGCCCACGGCGACACCGTAGCGCAGCGCGTGGCCCTGCGGCAGCACCAGAAACAGATGCCGGTCGCGGTTGACCACGACGATGGTCCCCGGAGCGTGCGGCCCGGAATAGGGCACCACCTGGCGGTGGAACTGCTCGGGGATCAGGCTCATCGGCTGGGCGGGGATCTCGAACCGGCCGTCCTGAAGCGGGCCATAGTTGATCGGTGTGATCCCGTAACGCTCGGCCACCGGCGACAGCGGGACCGCACGCGTGGTGGCGAGGGGGCGACCGTCGGGCGTGGTCCGCGGGGTGGCGGCGGCGGACTGCGTGGTCTCGACCGTGCAGCCGCCCAAAGCCACGGCCCCCGCAGCAATCCCCGCCCCGATCATCTGGCGCCGTGTCAGCAGCATGTCGCGTTCATCCCTGTGCACCAACGGCGGCAAGGATAGCGCGAAGAGGCGCAGCAGGTCCATCCCCCGCCGCGCGGCGGGTCAGACGCCCAGTGCCGCGTAACCTTGCGGCAGACGATCGAACAGCAGCCGGTTTTCGCAGTAGCGCGGGGCGCCATCCCCGGCACCAGGCGCGCCGGCGCTCATCCAGGCGCTGCAGGTCTCGGCCGCGGTGCAGTAGTAGCATCGCAGGGTCGCCGCGCGCAGGTCCGGGCCACTGATCCGGCCGGATGCGACCGCCTCGCCCAGATCGGCGCCCACGGTGTCGGCCATGCGCTGCATCAGGTCGGCACGGGCCTCGAGGCTGTGTTTCTCTGCCATGAAAGATACTCCTTCGAGAGGTGTCAGGGGCCACCCTCGCTTGATCGCCGGCCACGCGCCATGATCCACGTCAAGTGATGCGCCGAAACGCAAACCGCCCCGCGCCGGGGGGCGCGGGGCGGCGAAGTCCGTCAGCCTGTGGCTTACTGCAGCGCAGCGTCGGTGATGACGTGCGTCCACGCGGCATCGCCGGGGTGATCGGTGATCACCGGGTCGGAGCCTCCGGCCAGCAGCGTCTGGACCGTGCGCTCGAAATCCTCGGGGTCGAGCGCGCCGCTCGCGCCTTCGGTCAGCAGCGCCACCTCGCCCATCATGCGCATCTGGTGCTCTTCGGTCTGCGCGCCGGTCTCGTCGAAGTCGAGCACGATCATCGCGGCCTCTTCGGGGTTGGCGGCAGCCCACTCCCAGCCGCGCATCGAGGCGCGCACGAAGCGCTCCATCCGGTCGACGAAATCGGGATCCTCGAGGTTTTCCTCCAGCACCCACAGCCCGTCCTCGAGCGTGGCGACGCCCATGTCTTCATACTTGAAGTTGATGAGCTCATCCTCACCGATGCCGGCGTCGATCACCTGCCAGTATTCGTTATAGGTCATGGTGCTGATGCAGTCGGCCTGCCGCTGCAGCAGCGGATCGACATTGAAGCCCTGGCGCAGCACCTCGACCCCGTCATCACCGCCATCGGTGGGAATGCCGAGCTGGCTCATCCAGCTCAGGAACGGGAATTCGTTGCCGAAGAACCACACGCCCAGCGTGCGGCCGGGAAAATCCTCGGGCGAGGTGATGCCGGTGTCGGCCATGCAGGTCAGCATCATGCCCGAACGCGCGAAGGGCTGCGCGATGTTCACCAGCGGCAAGCCGGCCTCGCGCGCGGCGAGCGCGGCGGGCATCCATTCGACGATCACATCGGCCCCGCCCCCGGCGATCACCTGCGGCGGCGCAATGTCCGGGCCGCCGGGGCGGATGGTGACGTTCAGGCCCTCATCGTCGAAATAGCCGTTCTCGAGCGCCACGTAATATCCCGCGAACTGCGCCTGCGTGACCCATTTCAGCTGCAGTGTCACGTCGTCGGCCGCAGCGGTGCCTGCGACCAGCGTGCCGGCGAGCGCCAGCGCGGTTGTCCGTTTCAGTGTCATGTTTCACCTCCATGTTGGCCCCCATTCGCGGGGGCTGCTTATCGGGCGCGCTGGGACGGGTGCCAGAAGGTCACCCGCTTCTCCAGAAGCGCCCAGAACCCGTAGAACAGCGACCCTGCGAGCGCTGCCACGGCAATCTCGGCCCAGACCATGTCAAGCTGCAAGCGCCCCACCTCGGTCGAGATGCGAAAGCCCATGCCGCGCGTGGGTGAGCCGAAGAATTCGGCAACGATAGCACCGATCAGCGCCAGCGTTGATGAAATCTTGAGCCCGTTGAAGATGAACGGCATCGCCACGGGCAGGTGCAGCTTGCGCAGCGCCTGCCCCCAACTGGCATTGTAGGTGCGCATCAGGTCGCGCTGCATCGCCTCGGCCGCGGCCAGGCCCTGCACGGTGTTCACCAGCATCGGGAAGAACACCATCGCCACCACCACCGCCGCCTTGGAGGGCCAGTCGAAGCCGAACCACATCACCATGATCGGCGCCGTGCCGATGATCGGCAGCGCGGCGGCGAAGCTGGCGACGGGAAGCAGCCCCCGGCGCATGAAGTCCGACCGATCGACCACCAGCGCCACCACCACCGCCGCGGCGACGCCGATGCCAAAGCCCGACAGCGCGCCCTTGACGAAGGTCTGCACGAAATCGACCCACAACACGTCGCCCGAGCGCCCGATACGCTCGGCGATCACCGACGGCGCGGGCAGGATCACGCGCGGCACGGCGGCGGCGCGGACCACGGCCTCCCACGCCCACAGCAGTGTCGCCCCGAACACCACCGGCGGCAGGAGCGCCTGCACCGCGCCCACCCAGCCGGGGCGGCGCCGCAGATCGGCCAGGAACGCGACCAGCATCCAGCCGCCCAGCCAAAGCGCCACGGCGGCAGCGACGAAGGCCGCGCCCTCGACCCCCGTGAGCGCGCCGACCATCAGCACCGCGGCGGTGACCAGACTCGCCGCGATCAGCCCCAGCACCAGCGCCAGCCCCCAGCCAGGCGCGTCGGGGCCGCGCACCCGCTCGACCACCAGCGCCAGCACGGCGGCAACGCCCAGGTTCAGCAACACCGCCCCCGAGGGCTGCGCGTCCGGCCCGCCCATCCCCAGCATGGCCGCCGCGAGCGTGGCCAGGATCAGGCCAAGCCGCTGCACGGCACCCGGTGCGGACAGCAGCCCGCTCATCGCGCCATCCCCATGCGACGCAGCGTGCGCCGCTCGATCGCGCCCACGGTGCCGACCAGCGCCGCCGCCAGGATCGCCGCCGCGAACAGCGCCGACCAGATCTGCAACGTCTGCCCGAAATAGCTGCCCGACAGCAGCCGCACCCCCAGCCCGCCCTGCTGCACCGGCAATTCGCCGACGATGGTGCCCACCAGCGCCGCCGCGATCCCGATCTTCATCGAGGCGAACAGATAAGGCATCGAACTGGGCAGGCGCAGCTTCCAGAACGTCTCGGCCGACGAAGCGTTGTAGGTCTTCATCAGGTCGAGCTGCATCGCATCAGGGGTGCGCAGCCCCTTGACCATGCCCACCACCACCGGAAAGAAGCTCAGATAGGCCGCGATCACCGCCTTGGGCAGCAGCCCGGTGATGCCGACCGAGTTCAGCACCACGATGATCATCGGCGCCAGCGCGATGATCGGGATGGTCTGGCTGGCGATCGCCCAGGGCATGACCGACGCATCCATCGCGCGGTTGTGCACGATCCCGATCGCCAGCAGAAACCCCAGGGTGGTGCCGATGGCAAAGCCCAGCGCCGTGGCCGAGAGCGTGATCCAGCCGTGGTGGATCAGGCTGCGGTTGGACAGCGTGCCGGTGTTCCACCAGCCGCGGCGGCCGGTGAATTCCTCGACCACGGTGGTTTCCCACAGCTCGACCACAACCTGATGCGGGGCGGGCAGCGTCGGGCGCGCCTGGGTCATGGTCTCGGCCACCAGCTCGGTGAAGCTGAGTTCGGCGCCCGCACGCTCGGCGCGGTCCAGCACCCAGGCGCTGTTCATCTGCACCGTGCCGGCATACCACAGCGCCAGGATCGCCGTGACGACGGTCAGGACGGGAAGCGCCGAGCGGGTCATGCCGCCTGCCCTCGCCGGATCGAGCGCCGCTCAGTCATCTTCGTGCCCCGCCCGCAGCCCCTCGCGCACGCGGTGGGCGACCTCGATGAATTCCGGCGTGTCGCGGATGTCGAGCGGGCGCTCGCGCGGCAGGGGGCTGTCGATCACGTCGGTGATCCGCCCCGGGCGCGGCGACATCACCACGATCCGGGTGGACAGATACACCGCCTCGGGGATCGAATGGGTAACGAAGCCGATGGTCTTTTCGGTGCGGTGCCACAGCCGCAGCAGTTCCTCGTTCAGGCGGTCGCGCACGATCTCGTCGAGCGCGCCGAAGGGCTCGTCCATCAGCAGGATGTCGGCGTCGAACGCCAGTGCCCGCGCGATCGAGGCGCGCTGCTGCATGCCCCCCGAAAGCTGCCACGGAAACTTGCGCCCGAACCCCGCCAGATCGACCAGCTCGAGCACGCGCGCCGCGCGCTCGGTCTGCTCGGCGCGGCTGTAGCCCATGATTTCCAGCGGGAGGCGCACATTGCCTTCGATGGTGCGCCACGGGTAAAGCCCCGCCGCCTGGAACACGTAGCCGTAGGCGCGCGCGCGGCGGGCCTCGGCCGGCGACATGCCGTTGACGGTGATCTGGCCCGCGGTGGGCTGCTCCAGATCGGCGATGACGCGCAGAAACGTGGTCTTGCCGCAGCCCGAGGGGCCGATGAAGCTGACGAATTCGCCCTTGCCGATGCTGAGTGAGACGTCGCGCAGCGCGTGGACGGGGCCGTCATTGGTCTGGAAGGTCAGTCCCAGCCCCTGCGCCGCGATCACCGGAGCGGCCGCGCTGTCCCGCATGCGCCTCAGACCCCCGTGGCCGGGATGCCGCTGCGTTCGACCGGGCGCGGCGCGGTGAGCGCCTTCCACTGGCTGAGCGCGCGGTTGACCGGGGTGTTGGCCTCGCGTTCGATGAACTTCCCGTGGCCCGGCTCGGAGCGGATCTCGCCGTCATGCACCGCGACATGCCCGCGGGTCAGCGTGAAGCGCGGCAGACCGCGCACCGAGAGCCCCTCGAACACATTGTAGTCGATGGCCGATTGCTGCGCTCCGGCGGTGATGGTCTTTTCCTTTTCCGGGTCCCAGACCACCAGATCGGCGTCGGCCCCCACCGCGACGGCACCCTTCTTCGGATACATCCCGAAGATCTTGGCGGCGTTGGTCGATGTCACGGCGACGAATTCGTTGGGCGTCAGCCGACCCGTGTTCACCCCATGCGTCCACAAAAGCGGCATCCGGTCCTCCAGCCCGCCGGTGCCGTTGGGGATCTTCGAGAAATCACCCACCCCGTAGCGCTTCTGCTCGGTAGTGAACGCGCAGTGATCGGTGGCCACCACCGACAGCGACCCCGCCTGCAGCCCGGCCCAGAGGCTCGCCTGATGCGCCTTGTTGCGGAACGGCGGCGACATCACGCGGCGCGCGGCGTGGTCCCAGTCGGGGTGGAAATACTCGCTTTCATCGAGCACCAGATGCTGGATCAGCGGCTCGCCATAGACGCGCTTGCCCTGCTGGCGGGCGCGGCGGATGGCCTCGTGGCTCTCCTCGCAGCTGGTGTGGACCACGTAGAGCGGCACGCCGGCCATGTCCGCGATCATGATGGCGCGGTTGGTGGCCTCGCCCTCGACCTGGCTGGGCCGCGAATAGGCGTGACCTTCGGGGCCGGTGTTGCCCTCGGCCAGCAGCTTGGCGGTCAGTTCGGCGACCACATCGCCGTTTTCGGCGTGCACCATCGCCACGCCGCCCAGATCGCCGACGCGCCGGAAGCTGGAGAACAGCTCGTCGTCGTTGACCATCAGCGCGCCCTTGTAGGCCATGAAGTGCTTGAAACTGGTGATCCCGCGCTTGACGCTTTCGGCCATGCCGTCAAAGACATCCTCGCTCCACCAGGTGATGGCCATGTGATAGCCATAGTCGCAATGCGCGCGCCCGGACTTGTTGTGCCACATCTGCAGCGCGTCCATCAGCCCCTGCCCGGGGCTGGGCAGGCAGAAATCGATGATCGTGGTGGTCCCGCCCGAAAGCGCGGCACGGGTGCCCGAATCGAAGTCATCGGACGAATAGGTGCCCATGAAGGGCATCTCCATATGCGTGTGCGGGTCGATCCCGCCGGGCATGACGAAGCACCCCGAGGCGTCAAGCTCGGTGTCGCCGCCGAGGTTGGTCCCGATCTCGGTGATCACCCCGCCCTCGACGCGGATATCGGCGCGGTAGGTCAGGTCATGCGTGACGATGGTGCCATTGCGGATCACGGTGCTCGGCATCTTGGTCTCCCTGTTTTTTTCGATCGTTCCGTGCCTTGCGAGGGGTCCCTCAGGCGACG
The DNA here is from genome assembly GCA_003551925.1 of Paracoccaceae bacterium. Lineage (GTDB taxonomy): Bacteria > Pseudomonadota > Alphaproteobacteria > Rhodobacterales > Rhodobacteraceae > Rhabdonatronobacter. The sequence continues at coordinate 26,797 of PUOA01000076.1, read as the reverse complement.
ATTTCGGCCGTTTCCAGCACGGCGTGCAGCAGCACGTTGCTGCCGGCTTCGGCCCAGTCCTTGCTGATGTCCTCGGCCTCGTTGTGGCTCAGCCCGTCCACGCAGGGCGTCATGATCATCACGGTGGGGTAAAGCCGGTTGATCCAGCACGCATCATGGCCCGCCCCCGAGACGATGTCCATGTGGCTGTGCCCCAGCCGGTCGGCGGCCGCGCGCACGCGCTTCAGAAGCGTTTCATCAAAGGCGGGCGGGTCGAAGGCACCGACCTGCTCGGCCTTGAAGTTCAGCCCGATATCGGCGCACAGCCCCGGCGCGGTGGCGTGGAACTCGGCCACCATGTCCTCGAGCGTGTCGAGAATGTGCGAGCGGAAATCGACCGTGAACACCACCTTTTCGGGGATGATGTTGCGCGAGTTGGGATAGACATCAATATGCCCGATCGCACCCACGGCGGCGGGCTGGCGGGCGATGGCGATGTCGTGCACCAGTTCGGTCACGCGCGCGAGCCCGCGCCCGGCATTGCGGCGCATGTACATCGGCGTCGAGCCCGTGTGCTGGCCCTTGCCGGTCACCGTGCACTGGATCCAGCGCAGCCCCTGTCCGTGGGTGACGACGCCCACATCCTTGCCCTCGGCTTCCAGGATCGGGCCCTGTTCGATGTGCAACTCGAAGAACGCGTGCATCTTGCGCTGGCCGACGGGCTCGTCGCCCTTCCAGCCGATGCGCGCCAGCTCGTCGCCGAAGCGTGCGCCCTTCGCATCCTCGCGCGCATAGGCCCAGTCCTGATCGAGCACGCCGGCGAACACCCCCGAGGCCAGCATCGCCGGCGCGAACCGCGTGCCTTCCTCGTTGGTCCAGTTGGTCACCACGATGGGCCGGCGGGTGCGCAGCCCCAGATCGCGCATGGTGCGGATCACCTCGAGCCCCGACAGGACGCCGAGCACCCCGTCATAGCGCCCGCCGGTGGGCTGGGTATCCAGATGGCTGCCCACATAGACCGGCAGCGCGTCGGGGTCCTCGCCCGGAAACTCGGCGAACATGGTGCCCATCGCGTCCACCTTGACGGTGCCGCCGGCCTCTTCGCACCAGCGCTGGAACAGCGCGCGGCCCTCGCCATCCTCGTCGGTCAGGGCCTGGCGGTTGCTGCCGCCCGCGATACCGGGGCCGATCTCGGCCATCTCGTGGATGCTGTCCCACAGCCGGTCGGCATTGATCTTCATGTTCGCGGCAGGGGCCGTCATGCGTGGTTCTCCGTTGTATCAGGCAGTTTCTGAAAGCGCGGGCAGGTCGGCGACATCCACGGCACGGAACACCCAACGCCCCGGCACCCGCTCGGGGCGCATCGGGCGCACCATCGCGGCACGGTCGCGGATGGCCTCGGCCGCCGTCATCCGCGCCCCCTCAGTCCAGCGAGTCCAGAACCTCGCGCAGGGTGCCGACAAGCTGGTCCACCTGCGCGCGGTCGATGATCAGCGGCGGCGACATGGCGATGATGTCGCCGGTGGTGCGGATCAGGATGCCCTTTTCATATGCCTTCAGGAAGGCGTTGAAGGCGCGCTTGGTCGGCTCCCCGGCGATGGGCTCCAGTTCGACCGCGCCGATCAGGCCCATGTTGCGGATGTCGATGACATGGCGCGCGTCGCGCAGGCTGTGCAAAGCCTCTTCCCAATAGGGCGCGATCCCGGCGCAGCGCGCGAACAGGTCCTCCTCGGCATAGGTTTCCAGCGTTGCAAGACCCGCTGCGCTGGCGATGGGGCTGCCCGAATAGGTGTAGCCGTGGAACAGCTCGATCAGGTGTTCGGGACCCTGCATGAACGCATCATGCACTGCGCCGGTGGTCAGCACCGCGCCCATCGGGATCACGCCGTTGGTCAGCCCCTTGGCGGTGGCCATCATGTCGGGCAGCACGTCGAAATACTGCGCGGCGAATGGCGCGCCCAGCCGCCCGAAACCGGTGATGACCTCGTCGAAGATCAGCAGGATCCCATGTTTCGTGCAGATCTCGCGCAGCCGCTCCAGATAGCCTTTGGGCGGAATCAGCACCCCGGTCGAGCCCGCGACGGGCTCGACGATGCACGCGGCGATGGTCTCGGCCCCGTGCAGCGCGATGATCCGCTCCAGCTCGTCGGCCAGATGCGCGCCGTGTTCGGGCTGGCCGCGGCTCCACTGGTTGTCGGGCAGATGGGTGTGCGGCATGTGGTCCACCCCGCCCAGCAGGGTGCCGAACATCTTGCGGTTGTTGACGATCCCGCCGACCGAGATGCCGCCGAAATTGACCCCGTGATAGCCGCGCTCGCGCCCGATCAGCCGGGTGCGCGCCCCGTCGCCGCGGGCGCGGTGATAGGCGATGGCGATCTTGAGCGCGGTCTCCACCGATTCCGAGCCCGAATTGGTGAAGAACGCATGATCGATCCCGTCGGGCGCCAGATCGACGAGCCGGTTGGCCAGTTCGAACGCCACCGGGTGGCCCATCTGGAAGGCGGGCGCGTAATCCAGCTCGCCCACCTGCTTTGCCACGGCCTCGGTGATCCTGGGCCGGCAATGCCCGGCGTTGCAGCACCACAACCCGGCGGTCCCGTCCAGCACCTGCCGCCCCTCGGCGGTGGTGTAGTGCATGTCCTTCGCGGACACGAACATCCGCGGCGAGGACTTGAACTGCCGGTTCGCCGTGAACGGCATCCAGAACGCGCGCAGGTCGTTGGGGGTGGGTCGGTCGAGCGCCATGGCGATACTCCGTTGAACAGCACCGATGCATCGCGCCGCAACTTGGGGTGTCGATGACGGTTTGGCAGGACGCTACCAGCGTTGACCATTCAGTCAAGTTTCTTTTCAATGAAGCGCGCAGGAGTGGCAACGGGAGAGCAGCATGGCGCAAGCAAACGCGCAGCGCGGCAGCAGCGGGGCCGCCGAGGCGCGCACCACCACCCGCATCCAGCGCCGCAACCGCCGCATCATCCTCGACGCCGCGCTCGAGGTGTTCTCGGCCCACGGCTTCCGCGGCGCCACGCTTGACCAGATCGCGGCCGAGGCCGGGCTGTCGAAGCCCAACATCCTGTATTATTTCGACGGCAAGGAGGCGATCCACCGCGCACTGCTGACCGACCTGCTGAGCACCTGGCTCGACCCGCTGCGGATGCTGAACCCCGAGGGCGAGCCCGTGGCCGAAATCATGGGCTACATGCGCCGCAAGCTCGCGATGTCGCGCGAATTCCCACGCGAAAGCCGGCTGTTTGCCAACGAGATCCTGCAAGGCGCGCCGCGGATCGAAGCGGTGATCCGCACCGACCTGCGCGCGCTGGTGGACGACACCGCCGCGCTGCTGCGCCGCTGGGCCGATCAGGGGCGGATCGCGCCGGTGGACCCCTATCACCTGATCTTCTCGATCTGGGCGCTGACGCAGCATTATGCCGATTTCGAGGCCCAGATCCGCATGATCCGCGGCGACGACACCGACCCCACCGACGGCGCCGAGGCGTTTATGGACACGCTCTACACAAGGCTTCTGGCGCCGCGCTGAGCACCCTCATGGCCGGCTGATCTGCCCGCCCCCCACCGCCGCCGCCACGCCGGTGGTGCCGGGGCACGATGTCGGCAGCCCTCGCGCCACGCGCACAGCCAGAAACCCGAAGGCCTGCGCCTCCAGCATGTCGCCATCAAGCCCCGCATCCTCGACCGGTGCGACGGGGCAGTCCACCGCCGCCGCGATCATCGCCATCAGCGCGCGGTTGTGCCGCCCCCCGCCGGCGACCAGCATCCGCGCAGGTGGGCGAGGGCACAGCGACACCGCCTCGCCCACCGCCGCCGCCGCGCAGGCCGCAAGCGTCGCCGCGGCGTCGGCGTCGTCCAGATGCGCGACCGCGCCGACCAGATCGCCCAGCCCGTCGCGATCCAGCGACTTGGGCGGCAGCTTCAGGAAATACCGCCCCGCAAGCATCGCGCGCACCACCTCCAGATCGGGGGTGCCCGCCGCCGCCAGCGCGCCGCCCTCGTCGCGCGGCTGCCCGCGCCGGGCGCGCAACAGGTCGTCGAGCGGCGCGCAGCCCGGCCCGGTGTCGAAGGCCAGCAGCGCGCCCGGATCCTCGGGCCGCGCGGCGGCGGGGTCGACCCATGTCAGGTTCCCTACCCCGCCGAGGTTCAGGAACACCACCGGCGCGTCGCCGCCGATATGGCGCGCCAGCGCGAAATGATAGAACGGCGCCAGCGGTGCCCCCTGTCCGCCCAGTGCCACATCCGCGGTGCGAAAATCCCACACCACCGGCACCCCCAGCGCGCGCGCCAGCGCGTCGCCCGAACCCGCCTGATGCGTCCGCGCGCCGTCAGGGTCATGCGCAAGCGTCTGGCCGTGAAACCCCGCCAGCGTCACGCCCTCGATCAGCCCGCCCATGACCTCCAGATGCGCGCGCTCGACCATCGCCGCCGCCGCATCCACCCCCGCCTCGCCCGGCCAACGCCCCAGCGCGGCACGCAACGCCGCGCGCTCGTCCTCGCCGTAGGGGCGATAGGCGCTGGCGCCGAAGCGCAGGATCCGCTCGCCATCGGTGACCAGCACCGCCGCGTCCACCCCGTCCATCGAGGTGCCCGACATGGTCCCCAGCACCGTTACCGGATCGGCTCCGATCATGGCCTTTCCCTCATCCTGCCTGCCCGCTATAGACAGCCCCACCCTTGGCCACAGGACAAGCGAAAATGACCTACCGCCCGCGATCCGAGTTCCTGCACGTGCTGATCGAGCGCGGCTTTCTGGCCGATTGCACCGACCTGCAGGGGCTGGACGAGGCGCTGCGCGCAGGGCCGCTGCCCGCCTATATCGGCTATGACGCGACCGCGACCTCGCTGCATGTGGGGCACCTGCTGAACATCATGCTGCTGCGCTGGTATCAGCGCTGCGGACACAAGCCGATCACGCTGATGGGCGGCGGAACCACCAAGGTGGGCGACCCGTCCTTCCGGTCCGAGGAACGCCCCCTGCTGGGCCCCGAACAGATCGCCGCCAACATCGCCGGGATGAAGCAGGTCTTCGCCAAATACCTGACCTACGGCGATGGGGACACCGACGCGCTGATGCTCGACAACGCCGACTGGCTGGACGGGCTCAACTATCTGGAGTTCCTGCGCGACGTGGGGCGGCATTTCAGCGTCAACCGGATGCTGGCGTTCGAAAGCGTCAAGTCGCGGCTGGACCGCGAGCAATCGCTCAGCTTCCTCGAATTCAACTACATGATCCTGCAGGCCTATGACTTCGTCGAGATCAACCGCCGCCACGGCTGCCGGCTGCAGATGGGCGGGTCGGACCAGTGGGGAAACATCGTCTCGGGGATCGACCTGGCGCGCCGGCTGGCCGATGCCGAGCTTTTCGGGCTGACCACGCCGCTGCTGACCACCTCGGACGGGCGCAAGATGGGCAAATCGGCGGGCGGGGCGATCTGGCTCAACGCCGACATGCTCAGCCCCTATGATTTCTGGCAGTTCTGGCGCAACACCACCGACGCCGATGTGGGCCGGTTCCTGAAGCTCTACACCGAACTCCCGGTGGACGAGTGCGAGCGCCTCGGCGCGCTGCAGGGCTCCGAGGTCAACCAGGCCAAGATCCGGCTGGCCAACGAGGTCACCACCCTCTGCCACGGCGCCGAGGCCGCTGCCGCCGCCGAAGCCACCGCGCGTGCCGTGTTCGAGCGCGGCGAGCTGGGCGAGGAGTTGCCGACCCTTGCGCTGACGTCCGCCGAACTCGGCGACGGCGTGTCGATCGCGCAGCTCTTCGTGCGCGCAGGGCTCGCCAGATCGGGCAAGGAGGCGAAGCGCCTGATCGCCGATGGCGGGGCGCGGGCGAACGACGCACCGGTCAGCGATCCGGGGCAGATGGTCTCGGCGGCAGACCTCGCCGCGCCGCTCAAGCTCACCGCCGGCAAGAAGCGCCACGCGCTCGTGACGCTGACGCAGGACGCACCGCAGGGATAAGCGCGAAACGGTCCTGCCGGGCGCCACGGAGCGCCCCCGTCAGGGGGCGCGACCTGTCGCGTGCGGCGGAACGCCGCTCCGCCGGATCACGCCTGCTTACATGTGCAGCGCACGGCCATAGGCGTCGAGCACCGATTCGTGCATCATCTCCGACAGCGTCGGGTGCGGGAAGACCGTGTTCATCAGCTCTGCCTCGGTGGTCTCCAGCGTGCGGCCCACCACGTAACCCTGGATCAGCTCGGTCACCTCGGCGCCGACCATATGCGCGCCCAGCAACTCGCCGGTGCCCGCGTCGAACACGGTCTTGATCAGGCCTTCGGGTTCGCCCATCGCGATGGCCTTGCCGTTGCCGATGAACGGGAAGCGGCCGACCTTGACCTTGTGGCCCTTCTCCTTCGCCTGCGCCTCGGTCAGGCCGACGCTCGCGACCTGCGGGTGGCAATAGGTGCACCCGGCGATGGCGTCGGGGTCCACCGGGTGCGGGTGCCCGCCGGCGATCAGCTCGGCCACCATCACGCCTTCATGGCTGGCCTTGTGCGCGAGCCAGGGCCCGTTGGTGGCGTCGCCGATGACATAAAGCCCCTCGACCCCGGTGCGGCAGTGATCGTCGGTGACCACGAAGGACCGGTCCATCCTGACGCCCAACTTGTCGAGCCCCAACCCTTCGGTGTTGGCCACGATCCCCACGGCCGAGATCACGGTGTCGAAGTCGTGCTTTTCGGTCTTGCCGCCGGTCTCGATATGGGCGGTCACCGTGCCCTTGCCGCGGTCGAGCTGCTTCACACTCGCCTTGGACATGATCTTCATGCCCTGCTTCTCGAACTGCTTGCGCGCGAAGGCGCTGATCTCGGGGTCCTCGACGGGCAGGATGCGGTCCATCACCTCGACCACTGTGGTGTCGGCGCCCAGCGTGTTGTAGAAGCTGGCGAATTCGATCCCGATCGCACCCGAGCCGATCACCAGCAGCTTCTTCGGCATCCGCTTGGGCTGCAGCGCGTGCTTGTAGGTCCAGACCAGATCGCCATCGGCCTCGAGCCCCGGCAGCTCGCGCGCCCGCGCGCCCGTGGCAAGGATGATCGCCGGGGCGATCAGCTCCTCGGTGCCCGTGTCGGTCCTGACCGCCACCTTGCCCTTGGCGGGCAGCGTCGCCTCGCCCATCACGACGGTGATCTTGTGCTTCTTCATCAGGTGCCCGATCCCGCTGGTCAACTGCCCCGCGACCTTGCGCGAGCGCTTGACCACCGCGTCCAGATCGAAACCGATCTTCTCGGCCTTCAGCCCGAACTCGCCGGCGCGCTGCATGAGGTGGAAGATATCCGCCGAACGCAGCATGGCCTTCGTGGGAATGCAGCCCCAGTTGAGGCAGATCCCGCCCAGATGCTCGCGCTCGACGATCGCCACCTTCTTGCCCAGCTGGCTTGCCCGGATGGCGGCTACATACCCCCCCGGCCCGGCCCCGATCACGACGACATCAAAGCTGCGCGCTGCCATTCCATTTCTCCCGGTCAAGATAGTTTGGCATTAAACTATATTGACCGGGCACGCAACGGCGGCGCCCGGCCGCAGCGCCCGGCGCTCAGGCCGCCGCCTGCAGGGCGCGCACCGTCTCGCCATAACCGCCCTGCTGCAGGAAGCGCTCCTCGCGCGCGGTGTTGGCGCGCGACAGCGCCTCGTTGCGATACGGAAAGCGGCCGAAATCGCGGATCACCTGGCGATGCGCGCGCGCGTGCAGCAGGTTCTGCGCGCCTGTCTCCGGCATTCGCGTCAGGAACATGCGCACGCAGCGATCCTGATCGAACGGGCTTTCCGAGTGCATCAGCGGCAGATAGAAGAACTGCCGCTCGGGCTCGGGGATCTGCAGGTCCAGCCCGTGATGGCAGGCGCGGATCGCGGCCTTCAGCGCGATCTCGTCGGTGTCGAAGGCGCGCGCCTGCCCGCGGAACATGTTGCGCGGGAGCTGGTCGGTCACGATCAGATAGGCCAGCGCGCCGCGCGGGTTGCTCTGCCAATGCGACAGCCGGCACACGCGCGCCTTTTCCCACGCGCCAAGGAACCGCGCGCGGATCTCGGCGTCCAGCTCGGGCGAGCTTTCATACCAACGCTGTGGCCCGACCTCTTCGAGCCAGAATTTCAGGACCTGTTCGGCGGTTTCCATCGTTTGCTCCCGGTGTGTTGCGCGCTACATCGTGCCAGCACCGCGGTCACCGCGCAACAATCGTGCTGGTCGCGTCGGTGTTATCGGCAAGGCTTTGCTGATCCTGCTGCGGATCACGGCGTGTCGGTATCGGGGTCGTCCTGCGCCTCGAGCACCGCCTCGTAGGCGACGACCGTGGTGGCAGGGCTGACGGGGGTGAACGTGCCGGTGGTGTCGGCGCTGGGTGCCGGCCGCCGGGTCATCCGCCACGCAGCGTAAAGCGCCAGCAGCCCGGTCAGCACCCCGATGAACAGGAAGAAGCCGCCCGGCCCGATCGCCGCCATCGTCCAGCCGATGATCACCGGCCCCACCACCGCGCCCAGCCCGTTGGTGAACATCAACCCGCCCGAGGCCGCGGCCATCTCGTCATGCTCCAGATAGTCGTTGGTGTAGGCCAGCAGCAGCGAATAGAGCGGGTTGGAGATGCCGCCAATCACCACCGCGACCGCCAGAAGCGCCGCGAACGGCACCACCACGACCGCCGTTGCGACGCCGATCACCGCGCCCGACGCAGCCGTGACCAGGATCAGCACGCGGCGGTCCATTCGGTCGGACAGGAACCCGATGGGATACTGGAACACCAGCCCGCCGATATAGATTGCGGCGACGAAGGCGGTGATCTCGGGGATGCTCAACCCGGCCTCGGCGCCCCAGACGGCGGCCATGCCGAACAGCGCCGAATAGACCCCGCCCATCAGCAGGATCCCGACCACCCCCAGCGGCGAGACCTGGTAGAGCCGCAGGAAGCTCATACGCTTCGTGGTGCCGAAGGCGGGCGCGGGGCTGATCGACAGCAGGATCGGCATGAAGGCCAGCGACACCAGCACCGACGGGATCACGAACAGCAGGAAGCCCTCGGGGTCGGCGACGTTCACCAGCCCCTGCGCCGACACGATCCCCGCCATCTGCACGATCATGTAGAGCGACAGCGTCTGCCCGCGGGTGTCGTTCGTGGCCGCATTGTTCAGCCAGCTTTCGGCGGTGACGTAGACGCCTGCAAAGCAGAAGCCGATCACCATGCGCAGCACCACCCACGCCACCCAGTCGGGGATCGCCGCATAGAGGATCAGCACCGCCGAGATCAGCGAGCCCAGCGCCGCGAACACGCGCACATGCCCCACGCGCCGGATCAGATCGGGCGCGATGCGCGAGCCCAGCAGGAAGCCCAGGAAATAGGCCGACATCACGAAGGACATCTGCTGCGTGCTGAACCCTTCCAGATTGCCGCGGATGCCCAGCAGCGTGCCCTGGATGCCGTTGCCGATCATCAGCAGAAGCATGCCCAGCAGAAGCGGCCAGGATGCCGCGAAGACCCGGATCATGCGCGCACCTCGGGGTTGGCAGCGGGGATCAGCAGCGATGCGTCGCCGTAGGAGAAGAACCGGTAGCCCCCGGCGATGGCGTGGTCATAGACGCGGCGGATGCGCTCGGGGCCCATCAGCGCGGCGACCAGCATCATCAGCGTCGATTTCGGCAGGTGGAAATTGGTCATCAGCGCGTCGGTGATCCGGAACCGGTAGCCCGGGGTGATGAAGATGTCGGTCTCGCCGGTCCAGGGCGTCAGCCGGCCGGCCTCGTCCGCGGCGGATTCGATCAGCCGCAGCGCGGTCGTCCCCACCGGGATGATCCGGCCACCGGCGGCGCGGGTGGCGTTGATCTGATCGGCGGCGCGGGCGCCGATCTGGCCCCATTCGGCGTGCATGCGGTGGTCGCGCACGTCGTCAGCCTTGACCGGCAGGAAGGTGCCCGCGCCGACATGCAGCGTGACCTCGGTCATGGTGACGCCGCGCGCGCGCAGGGTGGCCAGCAGCTCGTCGTCGAAATGCAGCGATGCTGTGGGCGCGGCGACCGCGCCGGGCTGCGTGGCAAAGACCGTCTGGTAATCGTCGCGGTCGCGGTCGTCGGCGGCGCGGCGCCCGGCGATGTAGGGGGGCAGCGGCATCTGCCCGGCCTCGGCCAGCGCGGCGTCGAAATCGGCCCCGGTCTGGGTGAAGCGCAGCACGGCCTCATCGGCGCGGCGCTCGGTCACCACCGCGTCCAGCCGGTCGGAAAACGCGATCCGATCGCCTGCCTGCAACTTGCGCAGCGGCCGCGCCAGCGCGCGCCAGTCGCCCGCCGGGGTGGGGGCGATCAGCGTGACCTCGACCCGCGCCTCGACCGGCCCCTGCGCGGTGTCGCGGCGGCGCACCCCGTCCAGCCGCGCGGGGATCACGCGGGTGTTGTTCAGCACCAGCCGGTCGCCCGCGCGCAGCAGGTCGGGAAGATCGCGCACATGGTGGTCGGCGATCGCTGCGCCCTCGGCCACCAGCAGCCGCGCGGCGGGGCGCGGGCGGACGGGGCGCGTGGCGATCAGCGCCTCGGGCAGGTCGAAGTCGAAGTCGGACAGCTTCATGGGGCACCGAGGGGGTCGCTTGGCGATCGGCCTTTATCTCCGCGCCGGCGCCGCTACAACAGAAAACGGAACACGCAACAGTGAGGATATCACATGCCCGAGACCGGCGACACCGCCCCCGATTTCACCCTGCCCCGCGACGGCGGCGGCGAGCTGACCCTGTCGGCGCTGCGCCCCGCCAGGGTGGTGCTGTATTTCTACCCCAAGGACGACACCTCGGGCTGCACCAAGGAGGCGCTGGGCTTCACCGAAGCCGCCGAGGACTTCGCCGCCGCCGGCGCGCAGGTGATCGGTGTGTCCAGGGACAGCGTCGCCAAGCACGACAGGTTCGTGGCCAAGCACGGGCTGAAGGTCGCGCTGGTCTCGGACGAGGGCGGCGACGTGTGCGAAAGCTACGGCGTCTGGGTCGAGAAATCCATGTATGGCAAGAAATACATGGGGATCGAGCGCGCGACCTTCCTGATCGACGGCGACGGGCAGATCGCGCGCGTGTGGCGCAAGGTCAAGGTCCCCGGCCATGTGGACGAGGTGCTCGAGGCCGTGCGCGCGCTGTGAGCCGCGCTCAGCAGACGGTGCAGCCCTGCGCGCGGGTCGGCGTGTCGGGGCTGTAGCCGTCGGCGATCATCCGCATGATGCCACCCTGCACGTCGATCACCGGCACCGGCATGTGCGGGGCAATGGCAGCGGCGGCGCGTGCGGTGCGGTTGCCGGTGCGGCAGACCAGCATCACCGGCTGGCCGGGCTCCAGATGCGCCTGCAATTCGCGCATGAACTCGGCGGGGTTGGTGAAGGTCAGCAGCAGCGCGTTGGGCAGCACGCCGGTCTCGACCCACTCATGCGGCGCGCGGATGTCGACCACCAGCGCCGAGGTCTCGGCCAGCGCCTCGGCGGGCATGGCGGTTTGCAGCACGCGCTGCGCCAGCGACGCGGAGGGCAGCAGCATCAGGAGCACGGCAAGCGCCGTCAGAATCGGTTTCGGCATGCGGGTCCCCTTGTCTGTTACCCATTGTCCCTTGCCCGCACATATGCCAGAGCGTGAATAGGTTTTCCAGTCCGACGAACGGTCGCACCCAGCATGAGCCAACCGCCCCGCCGCCCGATGCCGCCCCCGCTGACCCCGCCGCCACCGGCACGCTGGGCCGACACCCCGCCGGCGGTGTTCCCGCCGCTGCTGGGGCTGATGGGGCTGGGGCTGGGCTGGCGCGTGGCGGCCGAACGGCTGGGCGCGCCCGAAGGGATCGGCGAGTTGATCCTGGGCGCGGGAGCGGCGCTGCTTGGCTTCTGCGCGGTGGCGTGGCTGTCCAAACCCCTGCGCCGCCCGGCGGTGGTCATCGACGAGATGCGCGCCCTGCCCGGCCGCACCGGGCTTGCCGCGATGACGGGCGCCGTCATGCTGCTGGCGGCGGCGCTGGCGCCGCTGGCGCCATCGCTGGCGGCGGGTGTGCTGGGGCTGGGCCTTGCCGCGCACCTGCTTGTCATCGTGCTGGTGGCCGTGGTGCTGCTGGGCGGCCCGGCCGAGGGGCGGGTCGTGACCCCGGCCTTTCACCTGATCTTCGCAGGGCCTATCCTGGCGACCATCGCAGCTGTGCCGCTGGGATACGAAGCGCCGGCGCTGGCGGTGTTCTGGCTCACGGTCGCAGTGGCCACGGCGATCTGGGCGACCAGCGCGGTGCAACTCGTCCGGCGCATCCCCCCCGCCCCGCTGCGCCCGTTGCTGGCGATCCACCTGGCACCCGCCAGCGTGTTCGCGATCACCGCCACGCAGTTGGGGTTGCACGGGGTCGCGACCGGCTTCGCAGTGCTCGCGCTGGGGTTGCTGCTGGCGCTGCTGGCCTCGGCGCGATGGATCACCCAGGCCGGGTTCTCAGCCCTCTGGGGCGCGTTCACCTTTCCGATCAGCGCTGCCGCCACCGCGTTCCTCGGGCTGGGCGGCGTGCCGGGGGCGGCTTGGCTGGGCGGGGCGCTGCTGGTGGCGGGCACATTGGCGGTGCCTGCCATTGCGTTCAAGGTGTTGCAGGCCTGGGCGAAGGGGACGCTGGCGGCGAAAACCAACGCCGCGCGGGTCTGAGCGCTCAGCCCAACTCGGAAATCCGCATCAGCGCCGCTTTCAGTTTTTCGATATCGGCTTCCAACGCGGCGGCCTTCTCGCGCGTCTCCTCGACCACCTCCTCGGGCGCGCTGGCGACGAACTTCGCGTTGCCCAGCCGCCCGCGCAGCGCGCCGAGCTCCTTGTCGGCCCTGGCCACGGTCTTTTCGAGCCGCGCGCGCTCGGCGGCGATGTCGATCACGCCGTCGAGCGGCAGCGCGAAGGTGCCGCCCTCGACCGCGATGGTCACCGCGCCTCGCGGGGGGGCGTCAGCCTCGGACAGCGACTCGATCCGCGCAAGCCGGCGGATCATCGGCGCGTTGCGCGCCCACGCGCTGCGGCCCGCGTCGTCAAGCGCCAACTGCACCATGTGCAGCTTCAGCCCCACCGGCACGCGCAGCTGCGTGCGGGCCGAGCGGATCGCCTCGATCAGCGCGATCACCCAGTTGAGCTCGCGGTCGGCCTCGGCGTCGATCAGCTCGGGGCCATGCTTGGGCCAGTCGGCGTGCACCAGCAGCTTCGCGCGCGGGCCGGTGAGCGACCACAGCTCCTCGGTCACGAAGGGCATGAACGGGTGCAGCAGCACGTAGCACTGGTCGAGCACCCAGCGCATGGTCGCGCGGGTCTCGGCGGCATGCGCGCCATCCATCAGCGGTTTGGCGAATTCCACATACCAGTCGCAGACCTTGCCCCAGACATGCGCGTAAAGCCCGTTTGCGGCGTCGTTGAACCGATACGCCGCCAGCGCGTCGTCGACCTGCGCGCGGATGCGCGCGGTCTCGCCGATGATCCAGCGGTTGACGGCATGCGCGGCGGCGGGCGGGGTGGCCGATTGCGGCACGCCCGCCTCGAACACGCCGTTCATCTGCGCAAAGCGCGTGGCGTTCCACAGCTTGGTGGTGAAGTTGCGATACCCCGCCACCCGGTCCTTGGAAAGTTTCAGATCCCTGCCCATCGCCGCCATCGACGCCAGCGTGAACCGCACCGCATCGGCGCCGAATTCGTCGATAAGATCGAGCGGGTCCAGCACGTTGCCCAGCGACTTTGACATCTTCTTGCCCTTCTCGTCGCGGACGAGGGCGTGGACATAGACGGTGTGGAAGGGTTCTTTTTCAACAACGGCCAGCTGCATCATCATCATCCGGGCAACCCAGAAGAAGATGATGTCAAACCCCGTGACCAGCACATCGGTGGGGAAGTAGCGGCGCAATTCGGGCGTGTCCTCGGGCCAGCCCAGCGTGCCGATGGGCCACAGCCCCGAGGAGAACCAGGTGTCGAGGACGTCCGCATCGCGGGTCAATGTCCGCCCTGGCGCCTGCGCCTGCGCCTCGGCCTCGGTCGGCGCGCAATACTGGTTGCCATCGGCGTCATACCACACCGGGATCTGATGGCCCCACCACAGCTGGCGCGAGATGCACCAGGGCTCGATGTTCTCGAGCCAGTGGAAATACACCTTCTCGTGGCTTTCGGGCAGGATGCGGGTGCGGCCCTGGCGGACGGCGTCGATCGCCGGTTGCACGATCTTCGCGGTGTCGACGAACCATTGATCGGTCAGGTAGGGCTCGATCGCGACCTTCGAGCGGTCGCCATGCGGGACCATGTGGCGGTCGGGGTCGATCCCGTCGAGCCAGCCTTCGGCGCGGGCGGTCTGGACGATCCAGTCGCGCGCCTCGTAGCGGTCGGCACCGTCCAGCGCCTCGACCAGCCGGGCGATGGCGTCGGGGTCGCAGCCTTCGGCGAAGTCGGCATTGCCCGCCAGCGCCATGCCGGCGCGGCGGTTCATGACGTTGATCGCGCGCAGGGACTGGCGCTGGCCGACCTCCCAGTCGTTGAAGTCATGCGCGGGCGTCATCTTGACCGCGCCGGTGCCCTTGGCGGGGTCGGCATAGGCGTCGGCGACGATCTTCAGCCGCCGGCCCACCAGCGGCAGGAGCGCGTCGCGCCCGATCAGATGGCGATAGCGCGGGTCGTCGGGGTGCACGGCGATGCCGGTGTCGCCCAGCATTGTCTCGGGGCGGGTGGTGGCGACGACCAGATAGTCGCGGGTCTCGGTCTGGGTGACGGCGCCGTCCTCGTCCCACGCCACCGGGTGCTCATAGGTCAGCCCGTCGGCCAGCGGATAGCGCAACCGCCACATCTGGCCATCGACCTCGACCTGCTCGACCTCCAGATCGGAAATGGCAGTTTCGAAATGCGGGTCCCAGTTGACCAACCTTTTTCCGCGGTAGATGTAGCCCTTTTCGAACATATCCACAAAGACGCGGATCACCGCATCATGGAAATTCCCGTCCTCACCTTCGGGCGCGCCGGGCGCGCCGGACATGGTAAAGGCGTTGCGCGACCAGTCGCAGGACGCGCCCAACCGCTGCAACTGGCCGATGATGGTGCCGCCCGACTGGCGCTTCCAGTCCCAGACCTTCGCCAGAAACTCCTCTCGCGTGAAATCGGTCCGCCGCTTGCCTTCGCGCGCCAGTTCCCGTTCGACGACCATCTGCGTGGCGATGCCCGCATGGTCCTGCCCTGGCTGCCACAGCGTGTCGAAGCCGCGCATGCGGTGCCAGCGCACAAGGATGTCCTGCAGCGTGTTGTTGAAAGCGTGCCCCATGTGCAACGAGCCCGTCACGTTGGGCGGCGGGATCATGATGCAGAAGGTGTCATCGCGCGAGGCGTTGGCGCCGGCACGGAAGGCGCCTGCCTGTTCCCACAGCGCGGAGATTCGGGCTTCGGCCTCGGCGGCGTCGAATGTCTTGTCCATCGTGAACCCTCCTGCGTCGCGGCGGTGTTTAGCGCCCCGGCGGGCGAAGGGAAAGGCCAGCCTGCGCCTGCGGAGGCTTGCATCGCAAGCGCGGCGGTATAGTTTAGAGTGATTCTAATATAAGGGTGGCCGATGTCCGATCCGACCACGCTGCTGGTGTTCATCGCCGCGCTGATCACCGCGCTTGCCACGGGGCTGGGCGCGGTGCCGCTGGCCTTCATGCGCTCGGTCACGCCGCGCACGCTTGCGCTGGGCAACGCAGTGGCGGCGGGGCTGATGCTGGCGGCATGCTACAGCCTGATCGTCGAGGGGTTCGAGTTCTCGGCCCCGCGCACGCTCGCCGGGCTGCTGGCGGGGCTGGGCGGGATCTGGCTGGCAAAGCGCTGGTTCCAGAACGGGTCCGACATCGCCGTGGCAGGCGCGACCGGGGCGGATGCGATGAAGATCCTGCTCATCATGGGCGTGATGACGGTCCATTCGGCGGCCGAGGGCATCGGCGTCGGCGTCGCCTATGGCGGCGGGCGTGAGCTCGGCGACTTCATCACCATCGCCATCGCGCTGCACAACGTCCCCGAGGGCCTCGCCATCGCGCTGGTGATGGTGCCGCGCGGCGCGTCGATCACCAAGGCGGCGGTGTGGAGCGTGCTGTCGTCGCTGCCGCAGCCGCTGCTGGCGGTGCCCGCGTTCCTGTTCGTGCTGACCTTCACGCCGTGGCTGCCGGTGGGGCTGGGGCTGGCGGCGGGCGCCATGCTGTGGATGATCTTCTCGGAGCTGATCCCCGAGGCGACCGAGGGGATCGAGCACGCGACCATGGGGCTGGTCGTCACGCTGGCCTTCACCGCGATGCTGGGGCTGACGCTGGTGCTGGGCTGATTGCGATTGCCTTGGCCCCGCCGCCACCCCATATCAGGCCCATGCTGCGATTGACCCCCATCCTGCTGGCGATCGGCTACGCACTGCTGATGTACTGGTTTTCGGCCTGGCGCACCTCACGCGAGCTGAACGCGCGCTCGACGCTCCTGGCCGACGCGAAGCTCAAGGGCCTGACGGACCGCATGGCGCGCGCCCTGGATATCGACCACGTCCGCGTGCATGTCTACGAAACCGACACCGTCAACGGGCTGGCCGCCCCCGACGGGCGGATCTTCATCACGCGCGGGTTCTACAACAAGTATCGCCGGGGCGAGGTCTCGGCCGAGGAACTCGCCTCCGTGATCGCGCATGAGCTGGGCCATGTGGCGCTGGGGCATTCGCGTCGGCGGATGATCGATTTTTCCGGGCAGAACGCGATCCGCATGGCACTGGCGACGGTGTTCAACCGCTTCCTGCCGGGGCTTGGCGTGCTGATCGCGAACGGGCTGACCACGCTGCTGGCGGCAAGCCTCAGCCGGTCGGACGAATACGAGGCCGATGCCTACGCCGCCGCGCTGCTGGAAAAGGCCGGGATCGGCACCGCGCCGCAAAAATCGCTGTTCCGCAAGCTCGAGCGATTGCTGGGCGCCAAGGGCGCGCCTCCCGTCTGGCTGGCAAGCCACCCCAGGACCGAAGACCGGATCAAGGCGATCGAGACGCTCGAAGCCCGCTGGCGCTCCCTGCCCGAGACGTGAGCGCTCAGAGGAAGTCCTCTTCCTCGGACGTCACGTCCACGCCCAGCGCCTCGAGCCCGGCTTCGAGATTCTCGGCCAGATGCGGCATTCCCATCAGGTAGTCGGCGGTGGGGGTCGTGGCCTCGGCCTCGGCGGTGGTGACGGCTTCGTCGTAATCCTCGGCCTCGAACGCGCCGCGACCGATCCAGGCAATCGCCGTCAGCGCAGCCTGCTCATCGGTGTTCAGCCCGTCGATGAAGGCATGCAACTCGCCTGCCGCCATCTGCCCTTCGCGAGCCTGATAGATGATGTGCACGACCTTGCGCGGGCTGATGTCCATGACGGGCCTCCTTTCGGGCGATGAGTGTCCCGCAGTTCCGCGCAACGCGCAACCATTATCGGCCCCGCGCGCCGAACACCCGAAAATAGAGCGCATCGGGCAGGAACCGCGAGCCACGGAACACAAGCGAGAACAGCGTCGGAAAGCTGCGGCTGAAGTGGCCCGAGCGCATATGCGCGAACATCGCCTCGGCGGCCTGGTCGGGCTCCATCAGGAACGGCATGTGAAACTCGTTCTTGTCGGTCAGCCGGGTGCGGATGAAGCCGGGGTTGGCAAGCTGCACATCGACCCCCGAGCCGCGCAGGTCGGCGTGCATCGATTCGGCCAGATGCATCAGCCCGGCCTTGGACGAGCTGTAGCCGATCGACCCCGGCAGCCCGCCGAACCCCGCGAGGCTGCCGGTGAGCACGATATGCCCCCGCCTGCGTTCCACAAAGGCGGGCACCACTGCGCCCAGCACGCGCACCGCGCCGGTGAAGTTCACATCGGCCATGATCTCGGCCTGCTCGGCGTTCCACTTGTCGGCCCCGAACGGCCAGTAGGCCCCGGCGAGGAAGACCAGCCCGTCGATCTCGCCCGCCGCCGCTGCCGCGGCTTCGACCGAGTCGCGGTCGGAGACGTCGCAGGCCACCACCTCGGCCGACCCCGACAGGCTGTCGGCCAGCGCCTGCAGCTTGCCCGTGTCGCGCGCGCTCAGGATCAGATGCGCGCCCGCGCGGCTCATCCGTTCGGCCAGCGCGCGGCCCAGCCCTTCGGACGCGCCGACCAGCCAGTAGCGTTTTCCCTGAAATGTCCTCATTGCGGCACCTTGCGCATGGTGGCGACCAGCTCGGCGACCTTGATGCCGAACTTGCGGAACTGGCTGCGGTTCACGATGGTCCCGTCCTCGACCAGATACATCCAGTCGGTCACGTCGAGCGCGTGGCCGCCGGCGCTTTCGGGCAGCTTGATGGTGTAGCGCAGATGCACCGCCGCCCCCTCCTGCCGCCCGGTCCCGGTGCCGACCAGATCGGCGGCCTCGGCCCGGATGTTGCCGTCATTGCCCAGCGTGAGCTGCCATTGCCGGTCTTGCGTGGCGCCGCTGGCGTAGCGGAAATGCTCGTCCATGACGCCGGTGTTGCCGTCCCAGCGGGCCTCGAAATCCGCGGTGAAGCGCGAACTCACGCGCCCGAGGGGGCCGTAGATCACGCCCTCGCAGCGCAGCGGCCCGTTGAACTGCTCGCGGATGTCGAAGCGCGGCGCGTCGCCGGCGTAGTCGGTGGCGCGCTGGGCGGGAAAACCGCGCAGCGTGCGCTGGCCGATGGCGTGGAGCGCGGCCGCGAGGATCATCCCGGCCAGCACCCAAAGGATCGTGGTCATGTCTTATCCCTCCTTGACGGGGGTTGCGGCCAGAAGCGCCATGGCCGCGAGTTTCAGGATGCAGGGCAGCCCCGCATAGAGCAGCGTCAGCGTCATCAGCGCCGCGTCGGTGTTGTCCGGCCCGGCCTCGAAGCCCGAAAGCTCCAGCAGCGGCAGAACGGTGATCGCGGCGATGGCGAGCGTGGCCTTGGTCACGAAGGCCCAGAGCCCGAAGCCTCCCGCGGCCTCGGGCACGACCTTGGCCATGCGGCGCGAGAACAGCGCCGACAGCAGCGTCAGATCCGCCCCCAGCCCCGCGCCGGTGAGCAGGCAGATCAGCGCGAAGCCCCACACATCGCCCGGCCCCAGCAGCGGCACCGCCGCGAAGGCCGCGATGGCCAGCGCCATGCCCGCCAGCAGCACGCGCTTCGCCCCGAAGCGCTGCGCCGCCTGCGACCACAGCGGCGCCGAGCCCGCGGCGGCGAGAAAGAACAGCACCAGCAGCGGGCCTTCCCACCCCGGCGCCTGCAACCGGCTTTCGACGAAGAACAGAAACAGGGTCGAGGTCACCGCCACCGGCGTCGCGTTCAGAAACGCCACCACCAGCAGCCGCCGCGCCACGCTGTCGCCCAGCACCGCGCCGAAGCCCGCGCCGTCCGCTGCCGGGCCCGGGTGGCGCGCCCATTCGCCCGCCATCAGCCACAGCCCCAGCGCCACCAGCGCCGCAAACCCCACCGCGAACAGCGCAAACGGCTGGTCCGAGACCAGCACCAGCGCGGTCGGCGCCGCGGCGGCGAGGCACACGCCCAGCAGCGCCCCGGTCTCGCGCCACCCGGCAAGGCGGACATGGCCGACGTCGCCCAACGCCTCGCCCTTGGCAACGCCGGTGGCGTAAAAGGCGATGGTCAGGAAGCTGAACGCCGAAAACAGCCCCGTCAGTGTCAGCCCGAACCACCACACCGGCGCGATCGGCGGACTGACCGCGAAGAGGCCCAGCATCGACACCGCCATCACCGCGCCGGCGACCGCGACCGTCAGCCCGCGCATCGCGCGGGTGCGCGCAGCCAGCCACGCCAGCGCCGGGTCCTGCACGAAATCGAGCATCCGCAGCACGAACAGCGCCGCCGCCAGAGCGCCCAGGCCGACGCCGTGCTGATCGACGTAGAACATCGGCGCGTGGATGTAGATGGGCAGCCCTGCCATCGCCAGCAGCCCCGCGAACACGCCATAAGCGGGCAGCGCGGTGCCGCGGCGGGTGGCGGTGGCGGCGGCGAGGTCGGTCATCGGCTCACCTCGTCCAGCGGCGGGTCGGGGCGGGGGCGGTAGCGCGCCCCGCGCCACCACAGCCGCAGCGCCTGCCAGTGGATCAGCGCCAGCACCCGGCGCGAGCCCAGCGGCCGGCGCAGCAGCGACCACAACACCCCCGCGCTGGTCAGCCGCCGACGTCGGCCCGTCAGCGTCGCCAGCAGCCCGCCATTGCCGCGCCCGTAGTCGATCCAGATGCCTACCCGGTCGGCGCGGATGTCGAAGCGGAAGGTATAGTCGCCCTCGACCGGCTGGAAGGGCGAGACGTGGAACACCTTGCGCGCGCCCAGCGTGTCGGTGGCGGTGATGGGGCGCAGGTCGTCGTGGTGGCACAGATACGAATGGCGGTCGCCGAAGGTGTTGTTGACCTCGGCGATCACCACGCGCAGGCGGTCGTCCCTGTCGTGGCACAGCCAGAAGCTGACCGGGTTGAACACATGCCCCAGCATCCGCGGCTGCGCGAGCAGCATCAGCCGCCCCGCTGTCGCCTCGGCCATGCCGTGCGCGGCCAGCAGCTCGCGCACCCACGCCGCGCCGCGCCCGGCGCCCGGCGCGCCGCCGTGGTCGGCATCGTGCAACGCGGTCAGGTTGGCGCGGTTGCGCGACATCAGCCACGGCGTGCGCGGGGCATTTTCAGCGTCCAGCAGCACATAGTCCACCGAATAGGTGAAGCGGTTCTCCACCGCGCCGCGCCGCCCGTGAAAGGTGCGCCCCGAGACCTGTTCCACCACGCTCATTGCGCGGCCACGGCCGGGCTGGCCTTGGCCAGGATCGCCTCGGCCACCTCGGCGGCGGTGGCGAATCCGTCCTCGTGGAACCCGTTGCGCATCCACGCGCCTGCATACCAGGTGGACGCGGTGCCGTTGAGCGCGCCCAGCGTCTTTTGCGCCTGCAGCGCGGCGGTGTCGAACATCGGGTGGGCGAAGGTGACGGTGTCGTAGATGCATTCCTCGCGCACCGGATGGTTGGCGTTGAGCGTCACGAACATCGGGTCGTCGTGCGGGATCGGCTGCAGCGAATTCATCCAGTAGCTGAGCGATATGCGCTCGCGGTCCTGCGGCCCGCGTTCGGTGTAGACCCAGCTTGCCCAGCACTTGCGCCGGCGCGGCATCACCGACGGGTCGCAATGCAGGATCGCCTCGTTCGGCTGGTAGCGCACGGCGGCGAGCGCCTGCGCCTCGGTGGGCGTGGGGTCGGACAGGATGGACAGCGTGACGTCGGAATGCGTGGCGAAGATCACCTCGTCGAACGCTTCCCACTCGCCGCCCTGCGCGCGCAGCTCGACCCCGGTGGGCGTGCGGCGCACCGCGGCGACCGGCGCGCCGGTGCGCAGCTCGGCGCCGCGCTCGCGCAAGGACCGTTCCAGCCGAGACACATACTGGATCGAGCCGCCCTGCACCGTGTACCACTGGTGCTGCCCGTGATAGCCCAACAGCCCGTGATTGCGGAAGAAATCGAGCATCGCCGCGGCGGGGAAGTCGAGCACCTTCTGCGTGGGCGTCGACCAGATCGCGCCCGAAAACGGCAGCAGATACCGCTCGCGGAACCACGCGCCGGTGCCGAGTTCCTCCATCAGCGCGCCGATGGTGATGTCGCGCCCCGCAGCCAGCGCCGGCCCGTCGCGGTTGAAGCGCACGATGTCGCGCAGCATCCGCAGAAAGCGCGGCGAGGCAAGGTTGCGCCGCGTGGCGAAGATCTCGTCCAGCCCCGACAGGCTGTATTCGCAGCGCCCGCCCTCGAACGACGCGCCGAAGCTCATGTTCGATTCGGTGGTCGGGACGTCGAGTTCGCGGAACATGCGCAGCATCCGCGGATAGTTGACATGGTTGAACACGATGAACCCGGTGTCCACCGGCTGGTCGCCGCGCTTGCCCGCCATCACGGTGCGCGCGTGCCCGCCAAGCCGTTTCTCGGCTTCGAACAGGACGATATCGTGCGCTCCGGCAAGGTGATGGGCGGCTGACAGCCCCGTGATCCCCCCTCCGACAATTGCAGTCCTGCGCGGCGGGGTCTCGATATGTTCAAAGGGCATTCAGCCACTCCTGATGGTCTTGTCGGTCTTGTTACGCGGCTGTGACGCCGCCGGATGACATAGCCTGCGGTGGCGTCGGACAACAGGGTTCGGATTTCGCGCGCAGAATGGTGATCCAGCGCGCGGGACACCGCGTAACACGAACATGACAGTCACCGCCCGACAGCCGCAATTTGCAGGTGCATCACCGGCGCGCCTGCCCTATCGTGCGCCCGAGCACGCGCGGCGACGCGTGCTGCGCGTGGTGCAGGAGCGTGTCTGGTTGTCTGACCTCCAACAGGGAAATATCGACTGGGTGGAGGAGGTGCGCCGTATCGCCCGGGCGCAGGACGCCGAGGCGTTCGCGCGCCTGTTTGCGCATTTCGCCCCGCGGCTGAAGGCATTCCTGATGAAGTCGGGCGCCGACGAGGCCAGCGCCGAGGAATGCGTGCAGGACGTCATGGTCACGGTCTGGCGCAAGGCGCCGCAATTCGACCCGACCCGGGCCAGCGCCGCGACCTGGATCTATACCATCGCGCGCAACCGCCGGATCGATCTGCTGCGCCGCCAGCGCCGACCCGAGCCCGAAGAGCTTGCCTGGGGTCCCGAGGAAGAGCCCGACCAGTTCGACGTGCTCTCCTTTCAACAGGACAGCGAACGGCTTGCCGAGGCGCTCGCCCAACTGCCCGAAAAGCAACGCGTGCTGATCGAGCGCGCGTATTTCGGCGATCTCAGCCACAGCGAGATCGCAGAACTCACCGGTTTGCCGCTTGGCACCATCAAGTCACGCATACGCATGGCGTTGGAAAAACTCCGCCATGCACTGAGCCACGAAGGTACACGGCAATGATTCGACACCACCTCACCGACGAGCTGTTGATGGCCTACTCTGCAGGCACCCTGCCCGAGGCGTTCAACCTGGTGGTTGCCACGCATGTCTCGCTCTGCGACGCGTGCCGCGCGCGGCTGGAAAGCTTCGACGCGGTCGGCGGCGCGTTGCTCGAGGAGACCCGGCCCGCCGCGGCCATGTCGCAGGGCGCGCTGGCAGACACGATGCGCCGGATCAAGGCCGAGGCAACGTCGCAATGCGGCGGCGACACGATGCCCCCCGCAACGCGGCGGTCCGAGGCTCCGGACCCCGCGCACCGGACCGGGCTGTTTCCGGCCCCGCTTGCCGAGTATGTCGGCGGCGATCTGGACGCGGTGACCTGGCGCAGCGTCGGCGGAGGGGTGCGGCAGGCAATCCTGCCGACCTCGGCGCAGGCGAGCGCGCGGCTCTTGCTGATCCCGGGCGGCGTGGCGGTGCCGGATCACGGCCACCACGGCACCGAGATCACGCTTGTCCTGAAGGGCGCGTTCCAGGATGAACACGACCGCTTCGGCCCCGGCGATATCGAGATCGCCACCGAAGAGACCCACCATACACCCGTTGCCGAAGTCGGTGATGACTGCATCTGCCTGGCGGTCACCGACGCGCCGCTCAAGTTCCGCGGACTGTTGCCGCGACTGGCGCAGCCATTCTTTCGGATCTGACGTTCAGCGCCGTTCGAACAGCCGCTCCAGATCGGCGCGGCTGAGCTGCACCCATGTCGGGCGGCCGTGATTGCACTGGCCCGAATGCGGGGTGCGTTCCATCTCGCGCAGGAGCGCATTCATCTCGTCCACGCGCATCGCGCGGCCCGCGCGGACGGACCCGTGGCAGGCCATGCGCGACAGGATCGCGTCCAGCCGCGCTTCGAGCGCGTCGCTATGCGCCAGATCGCGCAGTTCGTCCACGATATCGGCCAGAAGTGCCCCGGCATCGACCTCGCCCAGCGCCGCCGGGATCTCGCGCACCGCGACGGCGTCGCCGCCGAACGCCTCGATCACCAGCCCGAGCCGCGCCAGATCGGGCGCGCGGGCCAGCAGGCAGGTGGCATCGTCGGGGGGCATCTCCACGATTTCGGGAATCAGCAGCGCCTGCGCGGGCACGCCGGCCTCGGCCCGCGCGCGCTTGAGCCGCTCATAGACCAGCCGCTCATGCGCGGCGTGCTGGTCCACGATCCCCACACCGTCGGCGGTCTGCGCAACGATATAGGTGCCGTGCAACTGCGCGCGCGCGGCACCGAGGGGGTGCTCTCCGACCTCCGGCACAGGCTCCGGCGCAAGCTCGGCACGGGCCGAGGGCGCAACGGCAAAGGCGGTTTGCGCATCGCCGGACGAAGCCTCGGCGAATCCCCACGGCGCCTGTGCGGCGCGCGCGGTGCCCAGCGCGGCGCTTGACGGACGCGCGGGCGCGCGGCTGGGGGGCGACGACCCGCCCAGCGATGCCGCCCACGGAGCGCTCGCCGAGCGGTGCCCGGCGCCTGCCAGCGCGTGGCGCAGCGCGCCGACCAGCAGCCCGCGCACCGTGCCGGGGTCGCGGAAACGGACTTCGGTCTTGGCGGGGTGGACGTTGACATCCACGGCCTCGGGCGGGCAATCGAGGTGCAGCGCCGCCATCGGGTGCCGCCCGCGCGGCAAAAGGTCGCTGTATCCGGCCTTCAGCGCGCCGATCAGCAGCTTGTCGCGCACGGGCCGGCCGTTGACGAACAGATGCTGCGCCACCGCCGCGCCGCGCGAAAAGGTGGGCAGCGCTGCCAGCCCGAACAGCACCACGCCGTCGCGCTCGGCCTCGACCCGCACGGCGTTGTCGACGAAGCCGCGGCCCAGCACGCGCGCCAGCCGCGCGCTGAGCGCATCGAACAGCGCGCCGGGCTCGGCCGGAGCGCGGAACACCACGCGCTCGCCCCCGTCCGAGACATCGGTGAGCGAGACCGCCACATGCGGCTCGGCCATCGCCAGCCGGCGGACGATGTCGCCAATCGCCTGCGCCTCGGCGCGGTCGGAGCGCATGAATTTCAGCCGCGCGGGCGTGGCGTGGAAGATGTCGCGCAGCTCGACCACGGTTCCCGCGCCCAGCGCGGCGGGGCGCACGGGCTCCGGCCGCCCGCCGCTGACGCGCAACTGCGCGGCTTCGGAAGCGCCCTTCGCGCGCGAGGTGATGCTCAGCCGCCCGACCGCGCCGAGCGAGGCCAGCGCCTCGCCCCGGAAGCCGAAGAACCGGATGTTGAGCAGATCGCCGCCATCGAGTTTCGACGTCGCATGCCGCGACAGCGCCAGCGGCAGCGCATCGGCGGCAATCCCGTGGCCGTCATCGCGCACCCGGATCAGCGTCTTTCCACCATCGGCCATCGCCACATCGACGCTGCGCGCGCCGGCATCGAGCGCGTTCTCCACCAGTTCCTTGACCGCCGAGGCGGGGCGTTCGATCACCTCGCCGGCGGCGATGCGGTTGACCTCGGCCTCGGCCAGTTGGCGGATCACGGGGCTGATGTTGGGGTCGTGGCGCGTCATGCCACTACGGATAGCATGACACCCGCAGCGGGGCCACCGATTCGCTCAGCCCGGAAAGCCCGGCGCACAGGCCAGATGCCCGGTGATCATGCCCCGGTGATTGCGCAAGGGCCCACCCAGCCGGGCGCGCGCGGCGGGGTGATCGGCGGCCAGCACGCCCGCACGGATCAGGAGCGCCGTGATCGCGGCCTCGGCCGCACGGGTTGCCCCGTCGACGATCTTGAGCGCGATACCCATCCCCTGCGCCGGCAGGATGGCCACGAACACGGCCTCGGCGCCTGTCTTGATGGCCGCGCGCCCGTCCATCGCGCGCATCAACTCGGTGCAGGCGCGCCCCTCGCCCGCCACCAGATCGGGGTGCGCCATCATCGCCTCGCGCAGTCGGACCATGGCGCCGGCGCGCGCATCCCCGCCCCGGTCGGCCGCGGCGAAGGCGGCCATGGCGCGGGCCAGACCCGCGACGGTGGTGGCGAAATTGGGCGCCGCGCAGCCATCGATCCCCCAGCCGGGCGAGGCCACGCCCGTCACCTCGTCCATGCAGGCGGCGACGGCGCGCTGGACGGGGTGGTCGCGCTCGACATAGTCGGCCCCTGCGCGCAGGTGCCGCGCCAGCATCACGAAGCCCGCATGCTTGCCCGAGCAGTTGTTGTGCAACTGGCACGGAGCATCCCCTGCACGAGTCAGCGCGTCGCGCGTGGCCTGATCCTTCGGTTCATGCGCACCGCAGCGCAGATCGGCCTCGGTCGCGCCCAGATCGACGAGCCAGCGCCGCACCGTTTCCACATGCACCGCCGCCCCCTGATGCGAGGCGCAGGCCAGCGCAAGTTGCGCGGCCGAGAGCCGCGCCCCCGCGCCGCTGTCCAGAAGCGGCAGCGCCTGGATCATCTTGGCCGAGGAGCGCGGATAGATCACCGCGTCGGGGTTGCCCCAGGCTTCGACCACGCGGCCTTGCGCATCGCAGATCACCGCATGCCCGGAATGGGCGCTTTCCACCCGCGCGCCGCGCCAGACATCGATCATCGGCACCGCCCCCGCTGCCAGGGTCGTCGCGTCGGTGGGCATCGTGCTCTCTCCTGCTCACGCCTGCGCGATTTTTCGCCGACAGGTCTTTCGCCGCTTTGCGCATTCGCGCTAGACATGCTGATACAGACAGACCCTACGCAGCACCAGTGGGGCAGCCGTGTGCGCAGCGCCGGCATGCTGAGGCGGAAGCAGAGGCTGGAGATCATTAGGCACATGAGAGCACTGAGACGAGCAACGCGCCTTGCCCTTGCCACCGCGGTGATCGCCGCCGCACCCGTCGCCGCCGAGGAGGACGCGTCCGACAGCCGGGTTGCCGTGGAAACCGCGTGGAGCGTGTTCGTCGAGGACGAGCCGCGCGAATGCTGGGTGGTGTCGGGGTCGCGATCGGCCACGCATCGGCGCAACAATCAGGGCGTGAACGCCAACCGCGGCACCTG
>PUOA01000069.1 GCA_003551925.1 Paracoccaceae bacterium | reverse complement strand
GGCTGCTGGTCGATACCGACCCGCGGACCCGCCACTGGAGCGATTATCGCCCGGGCGGCAGCGAGGGCGGTGGCTGCGGCGGATGCGGCAGCGATTGACGGAGCCGGGGATGCACGAATATCGACACGGCGCACGGCGCAGCGCGGGCGTGGCGGCAACCGCCAGGACGCTGGTGGTGATCCCCGCGCGCCATGCCTCGGTGCGGTTTCCGGGCAAGGCGCTGGCGCCGATCCGCGGCGCGCAGGGGCAGCCCAGACCGCTGATCGAACGCTGCTGGCGTGCCGCCTGCGCGGTGCCCGGCGTGGACGGTGTGGTGGTGGCCACCGACGACGCGCGCATCCGCGATGTCGCGCAGGGCTTCGGCGCCGAGGTGGTGATGACCTCTTCCACCTGCGAGAACGGCACCGAGCGCTGCGCCGAGGCGCTGGCCCGGCTCGGCATCGCGCCCGAGATCGTGGTGAACCTTCAGGGCGATGCGCCGCTGACCCCGCCCTGGTTCGTCACCGCCGTGATCGATGCGGTCCGCGCCGGCGCGGCGATGGCGACGCCGGTGCTGGCGCTTGACGCCGACGCCGTGCGCGCGCTGCACGCCGAACGCCGCGCGGGGCGCGTGGGCGGCACCACGGCGGTGATGCGCGCCGACGGCACCGCGCTCTACTTCTCGCGCGAGGTGCTGCCGCATGGCGCGCTGGAGACCGGCACCGCAGTGCATCTGCACGCCGGCGTCTACGCCTACACCGCGCAGGCGCTGGCCGACTACGTGGCCGCCGGCCCCTGCGCGGCCGAGCGCGCCGAGGGGCTGGAGCAGCTGCGCTTCCTGCACCACGCGATCCCCGTGACCTGCGTGCCCGTCACAGCCCGCGGCCAGACCTTCCACGAGGTCAACCACCCCGAGGATGTGCCCACCGTCGAGGCCGCGCTGCGCGCCAGCGGCACGCCGTGACCGCGCCTCGCGCTGTCGATATCGGCCCGGTGCGGCTGGGCAACCACCTGCCGCTCACGCTGATCGCGGGGCCGTGCCAGCTGGAAACCCGCGACCACGCGCTGCGCATCGCCGACGCGCTGGCCACCGCTTGCGGCGCGCTGGGCATGGGCTTCATCTTCAAGGCCAGCTTCGACAAGGCCAACCGCACCAGCCTGAGCGCGCCGCGCGGGCCGGGGATGGCGGAGGGGTTGCGGCTGCTGCAAGCGGTGCGCGACGCCATCGGCTGCCCGGTGCTCACCGATGTGCACGAGCCCGCCCAATGCGCCCCGGTGGCCGAGGCGGTGGACGTGCTGCAGATCCCCGCCTTCCTGTGCCGCCAGACCGACCTGCTGGTCGCCGCGGCGCGCACCGGGCGCGCGGTGCAGGTGAAGAAGGGTCAGTTTCTTGCGCCCGGCGACATGGTGCACGTCACCGCCAAGCTGACCGGTGCCGGCGCGGACCGGATCCTGCTGTGCGAGCGCGGCACCTCGTTCGGCTACAACGCGCTGGTGTCGGACATGCGCGCGCTGCCGATCATGGCGCAAGGCGGCTGGCCGGTGGTGTTCGACGCCACCCATTCGGTGCAGGCGCCGGGCGCGGCGGACGGCGCCTCGGGCGGGGACCGGCGCTTCGTGGCGCCGCTGGCGCGCGCGGCGGTGGCGGTGGGCTGCGCGGGCGTGTTCATCGAAACCCACCCCGACCCGGACCGCGCGCCATCGGACGGGCCCAACATGGTGCCGCTTGACGCGATGCCCGCGCTGCTGCGCCAGCTTGCCGCCTTCGACCGGCTGGCCAAGGGCGGCTGAGCGCTACGCCTCGGCGTGGGTCTCGCCCTCCGGGCGCACCCAGATCAGCAGCACCAGCCCCAGCGCGAACAGCACGATCAGCGGCGTGACCCCCAGCCGCTGGCTGCCGGTGAGCGTGGTGGCCAGCGCGATCAGCCCCGGCGCCACGAAGGACAGCACCTTGCCCGACAGCGCATAAAGCCCGAACGCCTCGGTCATGCGCGCGGGGTTGGCCTGCCGCACCATCATCGTGCGCGAGGCCGCCTGCAGCGTGCCCCCCGCCGCGCCGATGAACCCGCCGCAGGTATAGAACACGATGTCGGGCAGCGCCGAGCCGGGGGCGACGGGCACGAACAGCACCATTGTCCGATCGGTGCCGACCACCACCGTGCACACCCCGATCAGCACCACGATGCAGCCCGCGATCACCGGCTTCGGACCCAGCCGCGAATCGATCTTGCCGCCCAGCCAGCAGCCCACCGCGCCCACCCCGGCGGCCAGGATCCCGAACACGCCGATCTGCACGATCGACCAGCCAAGCACACCCGCGGCATAGATGCCCCCGAAGGCGAAGATCCCGTTGAGCGCATCGCGATACATCAGCGACGAGCCCAGATAGGCCAGCAGGCTGGGATGACGCGGCAGCCCCCTGAGCGTCTGCACAAGCTCGGCCAGCCCCTTGCGCACCGCACCGCGCCGCGCCTTTTGCGGGGTCGGCGGCTCGTGCACCCAGACGAAGAACGGGATCACGAACACCAGATACCACAGCGCGGTGAACGGCCCCACGGCGCGCGTTCCCTCGCGCGCGTCCGGGTCCAGCCCCAGGATCGGTTCGATCCCGATCAGCGTGACGCCCGCTTCGTCCTCGGCCAGCAGCAGCAGCATCACCACCAAGGAGGCCAGCCCGCCGATATACCCCAGCGCCCAGCCGGTCCCCGAAATGCGCCCCAGCTGGGTCCGCGGGCCGAGCGAGGGCAGGATCGCGTTGGTGAAGACGATCCCGTATTCCAACCCCACCAGCCCGATGCAGAACGCCACGAGGATCAGCACGATCAGAGCCATGTCGGCCTCGGGCGTCGCCCACCACAGCGAGAAGCTGCCGATGACGTAGAGCGCCGACCACAGCGCCAGCCATTTGCGCTTGTGCCCCGTGGCGTCCGCGATGGCGCCCAGAACGGGTGCCGCCAGCGCAATCAGAACGCCCGAAATCGCCAGCGCCCAGCCCCACAGCGCCTGCCCCGTGACCGGATCGGGCGCGACCGAAGCGGCGAAATAGGGCGCGAAGATGAAGGTGAGCAGCAGCGTGTTGTAAGGCTGGTTCGCCCAGTCGAAGGCCCACCACCCCCAGATGCGGCGGCGGCGTTCGGGGGTGGCGGCGGCATCAGGGCTGGTCATGGGGTCGGTCCTCTCGTGCCAGAATCGGCCGACGTGACGCGCAACGCGCGCGGATGCGCTCCGCCGCGCCCGGGGC
>PUOA01000310.1 GCA_003551925.1 Paracoccaceae bacterium | reverse complement strand
TCCTTGGCGTTCAGGATCAGGAACCACACATGCGGCCCGGCCTGGTCCACGACTTCGTATCCCGGTCCGGAAAACTGGCCCAGTGCCACGGGCGGCACCTCGACCATCACGTCGATCCCGCCCGACAGCATCTCGGCCACGCGGGTGTTGGCGTCGGTGATGGGGCGGAAGATCACCGCCTCGGACGCGGCGGTGCCGTCCCAGTAGTCCTCGTTGCGGACCACCACCACGCGTTCGTTCGAGCGCCACTCCTCGAACTTGAACGGGCCGGTGCCGACCGGGTTGCGGCCAAAGTTCGAGCCGTGCTCCTCGACCGCCGCGGGCGAGACGATCAGCCCGGTCGGATAGGCGAGGTTCGACAGGAACGGCGCGAAGGGCTCGTTGAGCGTGAATTCGACCGTCAGATCGTCGAGCGCCTCGACCTCCTCGATCGCGGCGAAGAAGAACGACAGCGGGAAGGGGCCGGTCTCCGCGTGCATCGGGTGGTCTTCGTCGAGCATCCGGTCGAAGTTCCACACCACCGCCTCGGCGTCGAAGGCGGTGCCGTCGTGGAAGCTCACCCCGTCGCGCAGCGCGAAGGTGTAGGTCAGCCCGTCGTCGCTGATCTCCCAGCTTTCGGCCAGCGCGGGCTCGACCTCGAGCGTGCCCGGCGCGTAGCGCACCAGCCCGTCATAGACGTTCATCAGGATGCGGAAATCGTTGGTCGCGGTGACCGCATGCGGGTCAAGCGCCTGCGGCTCGGCGATCTGGCCGACAACCAGCACGCCCGGAGGCGTCTGCGCGAGCGCGGGCGCGGTCAGCGCCGAGGTGGCCAGCAGCGCGGCCCCCAGCGCGCCCAGATCGCGGCGCGAGAGACGGGAACGGAACATGGCAAGAGACTCCCTGTGGTGTTGCTTCTGCCGATTATTTATCATGATAATTTGCATCGGTCAAAATTTTCGTGATAAATCGACATGAAATGACAGGAGGCCGGCATGACCTTTTCACTTCTTGCCCGCGATGCGGGCAGCGGCGCCCTGTGCGGGGCGGCGGCCACCGGCAGCCTGTGCGTGGGCGGCTGGGTGCTGCGCGGCGATTCGCGGGCCGGGATCTCCGCAAGCCAGGGCGCGGCGCCGTCGCATCTGTGGGGCGAGGACGTGATCGAGGCGCTGCGCGGGGGTGAAGATGCCGACGCCGCGGTGGCGCGGATCACCGGCGCGGATGCCGGGCGCGCGGCGCGGCAACTGTCGGCGTTGGGCCGGCGCGGGCCGGGCGCCGCGTTCACCGGCGCGGGCAACACCGACTGGAAGGGCGCACGGACCGGCGCCGACTGGGTCGTGGCGGGCAACATGCTTGCCGGGGCGCAGGTGCTGGACGCGCTGCGCGCCGGCTTCGAGCGTGCCGCAGGCCCCCTGCCCGACCGGCTGCTGGCCGCGCTGCGCGCCGCCGACGCCGCGGGCGGCGACTTTCGCGGGCTGCAATCGGCGGCGCTGCTGGTGCTGCACGACGACGCCGCGCCGCTGACGCTCCGCGTGGACTGGGCCGAGGCGCCGCTCGACGCGCTGGAGGCGTTGCTGGCACGGACCCGCGAGCCCGACTATGCGCGCTGGCTGCCCACGGTGCCGACCCGCGCCGCGCCCGGCCGCGCCGGCGCGGCACCGCCCGCTGCGTCGCGGTGACGGCGCGCCCGCGGCTCAGCCCTCGGCTGCGGCGGGCTCCCACTGCACGCGCGCCGCGCCGGCCATCAGGGGCCCGCCTGCGCGCTCGGCCCGGTCGAAGCGGAGCCACGCGATCGCCTTGTCGCCCGCCTGCGTGTAGAGCGTCCCGATGCTCTTGCCCCCCGCGGTGATCGGCGTGCCCACGGGGGCCGCGCCGTCGATCCGCACCGTCACCAGCCCCTTGCGCAGCTCGGTCTTGTGACGCATCCGGGCCGTGACTTCCTGCCCGACATAGCAGCCCTTGCGGAAATCCACGCCGTGCAGCCGGTCGAACCCGCATTCCAGGATGAAGCTCTCTTCGGGGATCAATTCGACCCCCGCTTCGGGAATGGTGTGCGCCACGCGCAGCGCGTCCCAGTCGGTGCCATCATCCGACGCAACCGGCGGCGCGTCCGGCCCCGGCGCGTAGAGCCGCCAGCCCATCGCGGGATGGCGCGGGTCGGGCAGCGCGCCGTCGGGCGCCGGGCCGGTGCCGCGACACACGGTGACATCGGCGCACGCGATCGTCACCGGCTTGCGCATCCTGTAGAGCGTGAGCCGCTTCAACAGATCGGCCACCTGCGCGGCGGGCGCATCCAGCCACAGGCCATCGGGGGCGGCCACCACGAAGAAATCGCTCAGATACTTTCCCTGCGGGGTCAGCAGCGCCGCATGGACGATGCGACGCTCGGCAAGCCCGGACCCGGAAAGGCCGGAGATGTCATTGCTCACGAGCCCCTGAAGGAACCCGCCCGGATCCTCGCCGCCCAGATGGAGCACCGCGCGTTCGCTGGTCGGGGTCATGTTGCACCTTGTGTTACCCTTGGCTGATGTTGATATAAGTTGCAAAACGCATCGAAACAGAGGGGGCGAAACAGAGGGGGCGCCCGCGGAAGCTCCGCCCGCCGAAGTCCCGCCCACGTGCCTGCCCCCCGGCCACCCCTTCGACGCTGCGGTTCTGAGCACAGGATCACGATGCCCGGCATGGCTACATCGCTCCCCCCGTCGGCTGACGCATCCGCCACGCGTCAGGCCCACCCCGACGACGTCTGGGCGATCATCGACGCCCTGCTCCAGGCGCCGGACGCCGCCTGCGACCCGGCGATCGACACCGCGCTGGGCTGGATGGGGGCGCAAAGCGGCGCGGACATGGTCTGCGTATACCAGCTTGACGGAGACATCGCGCTGCGCAACACCCATGCGTGGCGCGCCGCTGGCCTGGGCGGCGAGGCCGGCACGCAGCAGGGCGCGATCATGGCTCCGCGGGATGCGTGGGGGGATGCGTGGGGGGATGCGTGCTGGACACGAATCCGCGACCGCGGCGCGCTGGCGATCCCCGATGTCACGGCGCTTCCCGAAACCGACGATCTGCGCCACGCGCTCATGGCGCGCGATATCCAGGCGCTGATCGCGCTGCCGCTGGGGGGCAATGGCACGCTGCCGCCGGGCGGCAAGGGCACGCTGCCGCCGGGCGGCGAGGGCACGCTGCCGCCGGGCGGCGAGGGCACGCTGCCGCCGGGCGGCAAGGGCACGCTGCCGCCGGGCGGCGAGGGCACGCTGCCGCCG